>NZ_AUFD01000013.1:0-176245 GCF_000426325.1 Streptomyces sp. CNS606 | reverse complement strand
ACGACGTCCCCTCCGCATCCAGACACTTCCCCGACTGCGGATTCCGCAACGAACCGTCCGCATGCGCCTCCCACACCTGCGCACCCGTCCCGTTGCACGACCACACCTGCACCTTCGAACCGTCCGCCGTCCCCCCACCGGACACGTCCAGACACTTCCCCAGCGCACGCAACGACCCGTCACCCGGCACCGACCACTCCTGCGCCGCCGAACCGTTGCACGACCACAACTGCACCTGCGTACCGTCCGCGGCACCACCACCCGCCACGTCCACACACTTCCCACCGATCCCCGTAACCGGACCCGACCCCGGACCCGGACCCGGACCGGAGGTGGTGAAGGAGAACTCGTCGACGTCGAAGAGGGCGCCGTCGCCGCCGCGGAAGACCAGGTGGAGTTCCGTGGTCCCGGCCGGCTGGGCGGACAGGTCGCCGCTCACCTCGGTGTACGTCTCCCAGCCGCCGGTGACCGGGACGGTCGCCGAGCCGAGCAGGGTGCCGTCCGGGGCTCCGGCGCGCAGTTCGAGGGTGCCGCCGCTGCCCGCGGAGGCGACCCGGGCGGAGAAGGTCTCCGCGTTCGCCAGGTGGTAGGGCCGGAAGGAGATCCAGTCGCCGTCCTCGATGTGGCCGACGGCCTTGCCGCCGTGCGCCCCGGCGTGGTCGACGACCTGGACGCCGCTCGCGTCGCCGAAGTGCTCGGCCTGGCGGTGCCGGGTCTGGGTGACGACCTGGTCGTGGGTGGTGAGGGCGGGCTGGCCGTTCGCTCCTTCGTCGGTGTATTCGGCGTCGATGACGCCGAAGATGTTGGCGTTGGGGTCGTGTTCGCCGTCGGCGCGGGTCTGCAGCGTGCCGGAGCAGCCCTGCGCGGAGGTCTGCGGGTGGCCGTGGCTGTCGTGGCCGACGATGAAGGAGACGGTGACCCGGGAGCAGTCGACCGGGCCGTCCTCCGGGTCGGTCACGGTGACCTCGAAGGGCACCGGATCGCCGAAGTCGACGAGCGCGCCGGCCGAGGGGAGTTCGATCTTCACGGTGGGCGCGGTGTTGCCGACCGTGATCTGGACCGATTCGGAGCCGGTGTTCCCGTCCGCGTCGGTGACGGTCAGGGTGGCCTCGTACTGGCCGTTGCCGGTGTAGGTGTGGGTGGGGTTCGCGGCGCCGGAGGTGGCGCCGTCGCCGAAGTCCCAGGCGTAGTCGAGCGTGGTGCCGTCCGGGTCGTCGCTGCCCTCCGAGGAGAACTCGACGCTCAGCGGTGCCTGTCCGGAGGTCGGGGTGGCGGCCGTCTCGGCGATCGGCGACACTCCGTCCGTGGTGGACTCGATGCGGTACAGGGCGGAGTTCTCGTCACCGCTGAAGTAGCCGGTGCCGTAGTCGAGGACGTAGAGGGCTCCGTCGGGCCCGAAGGCCATGTCCATCACCTGGGTTCCCTGCCAGGGGAAGGCGTTGATGGACTGCACGGCGCCGTCGGCGTCCTGGTCGATCCGCTTGATCCAGCGGCGGCCGAACTCGCCGGCGAAGTAGTCGCCGTCGAAGGTCTGCGGGAACTTCACGTCCGATTCGAGGGAGGGGTCGAAGCGGTAGACCGGGCCGCCCATCGGCGACTCGGAGCCGTTGCCGAACTCGGGCACCGAGCCTCCGTCGTAGGGAATCCAGGCGGGCTGGGCGGGAGGCAGCTGGATGCGGCCGGTGTTGTTCGGCGAGTCGTTGACCGGCGCCCCGCAGTCGAACTTCTGCCCGGAGGCGCCGGAGCCGAAGTCGTAGTCGGTGTAGGCGTCGTTGCCGCCGGTGCAGTACGGCCAGCCGTAGTTGCCGGGGCCGGTGACACGAGCGAACTCGACCTGCCCGGCGGGGCCCCGGGACGGGTCCGCGGCTCCGGCGTCCGGGCCGTAGTCGCCGACGTAGACGATGCCGGTCTCGTGGTCGACGCTCATCCGGAACGGGTTGCGGAAGCCCATGGCGTAGATCTCCGGCCGCGTGTCCGGGGTGCCGGGGGCGAAGAGGTTGCCGTCCGGGATGCCGTACGAGCCGTCGGGGTTGACCGAGATGCGCAGGACCTTGCCGCGCAGGTCGTCGGTGTTGCCCGAGGAACGCTGGGCGTCGTAGGCCGGGTTCCGGGAGGACCGCTCGTCGATGGGGGTGAAGCCGTCCGAGGCGAACGGGTTGGTGTCGTCGCCGGTGGACAGCAGCAGGTTCCCGGCGGCGTCGAAGGCGATGTCGCCGCCGACGTGGCAGCAGATGCCACGCGACGCGGGCACGTCGAGGATGGTCGTACCGCTGCCCGTGTCCAGGGTGCCGTCGGTGTTCAGCACGAAGCGGGAGAGGCGGTTGACGCCGTCGAACGGCGCGAAGTCGGCTTCCGTGCCCTCGCCGGGCGCGTCACCGGCCGGCGTGTCCAGCGGCGGCGCGTAGTAGAGGTAGACGTGGCGGTTCTGGGCGAACCCCGGGTCGATGCCGACGCCCTGAAGCCCTTCCTCGTCGTGGCTGTAGACGTCGAGCTTCCCGGCGACCTTCGTGGTGCCGGCGGCGTCGGTGAGGCGGACGGTGCCGTCGCGCGAGGTGTGCAGCACCGAACGGTCCGGCAGCACGGCCATGGTCATCGGCTCGCCCATCTCGGCCAGTCCTTTGGCCAGGGTGACCTGCTGGAACTCGGCGGCCTGCGGCTCGACCGGCGGGGCGGGGGCGGCTGCCGCGGGGGCGGGTGGTGGGACGGTCTGTGTACCGGCCGCGAGGAGCAGGGCGCCGGCCAGGGTGGACAGGATTCTCTTGAGTCTCCCGTGCACGCGATCCTCCGTGGGGAACGGGGTGTGGTGTCGCTGGGCACAGGCGCGCGCCGTCGCGCCGCGTTCCGTGGAGCCGACGAGGGGGCGGCGGCCACGGCACTGGCTGTTCAACTGGTGCGGTACGCCTGCACCGTAGTGACTTCCGTCGCATCGGGAAAGGCTTTCGACCCGAAGAAGGCAACTTTTTCCGTGGACGGGACAAAGCATGGGTTGGTCGGTGAGCACCCGCACCGCTCCCGTCACCCCCACGCCATCCACCTCCGCCCCCTCTCCGGTCGCCGCCGCATCCCCGGTCGCCACGGTGTCCCCGGTCGCTGCTGTGTCCCCGATCACCCCGGACTCCCCCCGTCACACCGGGACGATGAGGCATCATCTGCCCCATGGGGATAGTCGCCGGTCTGGACAGTTCAGCCGCACACACCCGTCTCGTCGTCTGCGACGCCGACACGGGTGACATCGTCCGTCAGGGGTACGCCGCGCACGGCGACGACCGCGACGATCCGCAGTCGTGGCTGCTGTCGCTCGGCGAGGCGGCCGCCGACGGCCGGCTGTCCGACGTCCGGGCGATCGGCGTCGCCGCGCAGCAGCAGGGCGTGGTGGCCCTGGACTCCGGCGGCGCCCCCGTACGACCGGCGCTGCTCGGCAACGACCGGCGGATGCAGGCTGCCGCCAACGACCTCGTCGACGCGCTCGGCGGGCGGGAGGCCTGGGCGCAGGCGGTCGGCGCCGTGCCGCAGGCCGCGCACCCGGTGACCAAGCTGCGCTGGCTCTCCCGCAGCGAGCCCGAGACCGCCTCCCGGGTCGCCGAGGTGATGCAGCCGCACGACTGGCTGACCTGGCAGCTGCTCGGCCGTTCGTCCCGCCGCGTCACCGATCGCGGCGACGCCTCGGGAACCGGCTACTGGTCCGCGGCCACCGAGACCTACCGGCCCGATCTGGCGGAACTCGCCCTGGGCCACCCGGTGACGCTGCCCCAGGTGGCCGGCCCGGCGGAGGCCGCCGGCACCACGCCGGAAGGGCTGCTGATCTCCGCGGGCACCGGGGAGACCATGGCCGCGGCCCTCGGACTGGGCGTCGGTACGGGTGACGCGGTCGTCTCGCTCGGCGCCTCCGGGTCGGTCTTCGCCGTGCATCACGAGGCGCTCGCCGACCCGACCGGCACCATCACCTCCTTCGCCGACGCCACCGGCATGCACCTGCCCGTGGTGCGGACGCTGAACGCCGTCCGCGTGCTGCGCGGCGCGGCGGAGATGCTGGACACCGACCTGGAGGGCCTGTCCCAGCTGGCCGGCGCCTCCACCCCCGGGGCGTACGGGCTGGTGCTGCTGCCGTACCTCGAAGGGGAACGCACCCCCGACCTGCCGCACACCGCGGGCTCGTTGCACGGCCTGCGCCGGGAGAGCATGCGCCCCGAACACCTGGCGCGGGCTGCCGTCGAAGGCATGCTCTGCGGGCTGGGCGACGCGCTGGACGTGCTGCGGCGCCGCGGGGTGCGGGTGCGGCGGGTGTTCCTGCTCGGGGCCGCCGCGGAGCTGCCCGCCGTGCAGGCCGCGGCACCGGGGCTGCTCGGGGCGCAGATCGTCGTGCCCGAGGCCGGCGACTACACCGCGCTGGGCGCCGCCCGCCAGGCCGCGTGGGCGCTGGCGGGCGGCAGCACGCCCCCGGCCTGGCCCGCCGCCCGAAGCCGGGTCTTCGACCCGTCCGAGGAGGAGGCGGCCGTCGGCCAGGCCGTGCGGCAGCAGTTCACGACCGTGCGCGAGCAGACCCACCCGGGCGCGTTCGGCTGAGGCGTCGCGCCCGGGGGGGGGGGGACGTGCCGGTCAGTCCAGGTAGCCCCGGAGCTGATCGGCGAAGGCGTGGTCGCGGAGCTTGCCCAGCGTCTTGGACTCGATCTGCCGGATGCGCTCCCGCGTCACGCCGAAGAGACGGCCGATCTCCTCCAGCGTGCGCGGACGGCCGTCGATCAGGCCGTACCGCAACTGCACCACCCTGCGTTCGCGTTCGCCGAGGGTGGAGAGCACCGCCTCCAGGTGCTGCCGGAGCAGCAGGAACGCGGCCGACTCGACGGGCGACGGTGCGTCGCCGTCCTCGATGAGGTCGCCGAGATGGACGTCCTCCTCCTCCCCGACCGGCGCGTGCAGCGACACCGGTTCCTGCGCCAGCCGCAGCACCTCGACGACCCTTTCGGCCGTGAGGCCCAGGTGTACGGCGACCTCCTCGGGGGTCGGCTCGTAACCGCGCTCCTGGAGCATGCGGCGCTGGACGCGGATCACGCGGTTGATCAGTTCGACGACGTGGACCGGCACCCGGATCGTGCGGGCCTGATCGGCGAGGGCCCGCGACATGGCCTGGCGGATCCACCAGGTCGCGTAGGTGGAGAACTTGAAGCCGCGCGCGTAGTCGAACTTCTCCACCGCGCGGATCAGGCCCAGGTTCCCCTCCTGCACCAGGTCCAGCATGGTCAGGCCGCGGCCGACATAGCGCTTGGCGACGGACACCACGAGGCGGAGGTTGGCCTCGATGAGACTGCGCTTGGCCATCCGGCCGAGCACCACGAGGCGGTCCAGGTCGAGTGCGAGGCGTTCGTCGAGGCCGGTCGCGGCCGCGAGTCTCTCCTCCGCGAACAGGCCCGCCTCGACGCGGCGGGCGAGTTCCACCTCCTCCGCGGCGGACAGCAGCGGTATCCGCCCTATCTCACGCAGGTACTGCCGGAAGAGGTCGCCGGTCGGGCCGGTACCGGCACCGGCGCCCGGTGCGAAGCGGGCGGGTGCGTGCCGCGCACCGCGGGGTGGGGCCAGACGCGTGGTGGGGGTGGTCGGTGCGGCGGCCTGCGCCGCACTGGTCAGGGTCTGGGTCTGCACGGGGGCGACCTCCAAGTGATCGCTGCCGGTTCCGGGACGGCATACGAGACGGGAACGACCGCGGCCGCGCCGCGTGCCGTCCCGGCAGAAGATGTGCGGACCGCGAAGGAGAGTGGCCCCTCCCGGCCAGCACCGCCGCGCTCCGATGACTCAGGCACCGCTTGCCAGTGTGCGCCACGACACACCTGCTCCACGAGACTCGTGCGCCGTCTTTCTTTGCCCGTCGGTAACCTCGGCACTCTTGACAACCCGCCGGGGCACGCCCCGACATGCCGACGGGCCGCGCGACGGCGGCGGGCCCGGTGGGGCGTCAGAGCGCGCCGGCGCCCCGGTCGCGGAGGGCGCGGGCGTACTGCTGGAGCACCCAGAGCTGTTCGCGCACCGGCGCCGCCGACTCGTGGTCGTGCTGCGCCTCCAGGCGCCGCGCGGAGCCCTCGAGTTCGGCGATCCGCGCGTGCACGGCGGCCAGCCGTACGGCGACCAGCTGCATCCCCGCGTAGATCTCGTCCGGCTCCCGGCCGCGCGCGGCGCGCAACGGTTCCACCGCGAGCTCGGTGACCAGGCTGCGCACCGTGTCGTCGGGGGCGGCGTCCCGTACGCGGGCGACGAACTCGCCGTCGGCGCCGCCGACTCCGCCTGCCGCCTCGACGGCCTTCCGCACCACCGCGTACGGCGGCGCGGTGAACTCGTCGGCGCCGTACGCGTCGAACGCGGGGGCGACCAGCTCGGGCCGCTGCAGCGCGAGCTTCAGCAGCTCGCGTTCGACCCGGTGGGCGGGGCTGCGCAGGTTCAGGGCCGGGCCTGCGGCCTGCGGCCGTGCGGGCGGCTCCCCCAGGGGCCCGCCGTGCTCCGGCTGCCGCGGACGGTGGTCGCCGCCGGGCCGCGCGGCGGACCGCTCCCGCGCCCACTTCGCGAGCTGCCCCACCCGTCGCACCACGAACTGCGTGTCGAGGATGCCCAGCAGACCGGCCAGCCGCACGGCGTACTCGTGCTGGATGGCGGCGTCCTTGATCCGGGCGACGATCGGCGCGGCCTCCTCCAGCGCCGCCGACCGCCCCTCCGCGGTGTCCAGGTTGTGCGCGGTGACGGCGGAGCGGAGGGCGAACTCGAAGAGCGGCGTGCGGCTCTCGACGAGGGTCTGCACCGCCGGGTCGCCCTCGGCGAGCCGGAGTTCGCAGGGGTCCATGCCGCCGGGGGTGATGGCGATCGAGGTGCGGGCGGCGAACTTCTGGTCGTCCTCGAAGGCGCGCAGCGCGGCCTTCTGCCCGGCGGCGTCGCCGTCGAAGGTGAAGACCACCTCGGAACGGGAGTTGTCCATCAGCACCCGTCGCAGGATCTTGACGTGGTCGCCGCCGAAGGCGGTGCCGCAGGTGGCGATGGCGTTGGTGACCCCGGCGAGGTGGCAGGCCATCACGTCGGTGTAGCCCTCGACGACGACGGCGCGGCCCGCCTTGCCGATCTCGCGCTTCGCCAGGTCGATGCCGTACAGCACGTGCGACTTGCGGTACAGCGCCGTTTCGGGGGTGTTGAGGTACTTGGGGCCGTTGTCGTCGTCGCGGAGCCGGCGCGCGCCGAAGCCGACGACCTCGCCGGTGATGTCGCGGATGGGCCACAGCAGCCGGCCGCGGAAGCGGTCGATGGGGCGGCCGGAGCGGCTGTCCTGGGCGAGGCCGGCGAGGGTCATCTCCTTGTCGGAGAAGCCCTTGCCGCGCAGGTGGCGCACCAGGTGGTCCCAGCCGGCCGGGGCGTAGCCGATGCCGAACCGCTCGGCGGCGTCCTTGTCGAAGCCGCGCTCGTCGAGGAAGCGCCGCCCGATCTCGGCCTCCGGCCCGTCGAGTTGCTCGCGGTAGTAGGCGGCGGCCGCGCGGTGGGCCTCGGCGAGCCGGGTGCGCTCGCCCGCCTGGCTGCCGCGGCCGTAGCCGCCCTCCTCGTAGCGGAGGGTGATGCCGGCCTGGGAGGCGAGCCGTTCCACGGCCTCGGAGAAGGACAGGTGGTCGACCTTCATCACGAAGTCGAGGGTGTCCCCGCCCTCCTGGCAGCCGAAGCAGTGGTAGAAGCCCTTGCTCGGGCTGACGTGGAAGGAGGGGGACTTCTCGTCGTGGAACGGGCAGAGACCCTTGAGCTGGCCGCCGCCGGCGTTGCGGAGCTGGAGATACTCGGAGACGACGGCGTCGATCGGAACCGCGTTCCGTACCGCCTTCACGTCGTCGTCGTTGATCCTTCCGGCCACGGGGAGAGTCTACGGCGCGCCGCCGACCGTGCCGTGCGGGAGGCGGGTCACGGGAGCGTGCGGACGAAGACGTGGTGCGGTCCGACGCCCTCGATGACGAACTCCTCGCCGGCCGCCTCGTAGCCGTGCCGCTCGTAGAAGCCGCGGGCCTCGGTGCGGCCGTTGCACCACATCAGCCGGGCGCCGCGGGCGGCGGCCGCGTCCTCGCCCGCGCGGAGGACGGCGGTGCCGTAGCCCCGGCCGCGGGCGGCCGGGGCGCTGGCCATGCCGCGGATGCGGTACGCGGCAGGGCCGGCTCCCCCTCCGCCCTCGCGCTCCTCGCCCGGGGCGCCGGGGTACGGCTCCGGGTAGAAGCTGCCGCAGCCGAGGACGGCGGCGCCCTCGCCGTCGTAGGCGGCGACGTGGAAGGCGCCGTCCAGGCCGTCCTCGGCGAAGACCGCCGACTCGCGCGGCAGCCCGGGCCGCAGCACCTCCCAGCGCAGCGGGAAGATCTCCGACACGGGCACGACTGCGGTACGGATCGCCATGGACGTCACCCTACGGCGGCCGCGGCACCCGTTCGGAGGACGGCGACGTCCCCGGCCCGGGCCGGCGCGCCGCCCGCCGCTCACCCCTCCCCGGTCTCCTCGGGGGCCAGCGACTCCAGCGGCGTGCCGGGGTCGGCGAGGGCCTGGCGGTCGACGGGCCGGCCGGAACGGATGAGCCGTTGGATCGGCCCGGTGACGTCCCACACGTTGGCGTTCATCCCCGCCAGCACCCGGCCCTCGCGCAGCCAGAAGGCGATGAACTCGCGTTTGCCCAGGTCACCGCGGACGAGCACCTCGTCGAAGGCGCCGGGCGGCGCCCAGCCCGAGTACTCCATGCCGAGGTCGTACTGGTCGGAGAAGAAGTACGGCACCCGGTCGTACGTCACCTCCTGCCCGAGCATGGCGCGGGCGGCGGCCGGGCCGGAGTTGAGGGCGTTGGCCCAGTGCTCGACGCGGAGCCGGGAGCCGAGGAGCGGGTGCTGCTCGGCGGCGACGTCGCCCGCGGCGTAGATGTGCGGGTCGGAGGTGCGCAGCGAGGCGTCGACGGCGACTCCTGCGACGGGCCGCTCCGCGAGGTCCAGCCCGGCGGCGCGGGCGAGGCCGACGCGGGGGGCGGCACCGATGGCGGCGAGCACCTCGTGCGCGGGGTGTTCCTCCCCGTCGTCGGTCTCCACGGCCTGCACCATGCCGTCCTGCCCGACGATCCGCGTCAGCCGGGCCCCGAAGTGGAAGCGGACGCCGTGGTCGCGGTGCAGGTCGGTGAAGAAGGAACCCATCTGGGGGCCGAGCACGGTGTGCAGCGGCGTCGGTTCGGGCTCGATGACCGTGACCTCCATGCCGTAGCCGCGGGCCGCGGCCGCGACCTCCAGGCCGATCCATCCGGCGCCGGCGATGACGAGGTGGCCGTTCTCCCTGCCGCGCGCGGCGAGAACGCCCCGCAGGCGTTCCGCGTGCGCCAGGCGGCGCAGGTGGTGGACGCCCGCCAGGTCGGTGCCGGGCACCTCGAGGCGGCGCGGCTCGGCGCCGGTGGCGAGGAGCAGGCGGTCGTAGTGGACCCGGGCGCCGTCGCCGAGGGTGACGGCCCGGGCCTCGGGGTCGATGCGGACGGCGGGCTGGCCGAGGTGCAGTTCCACCTCGGCCCCGGCGTACCAGGAGGGGGCGTGCACGAAGACGCTGTCGCGTTCGGCGTCGCCGGTCAGGTAGCCCTTGGACAGCGGGGGCCGTTCGTAGGGGTGGTCGCGTTCGTCGCCGATCAGGATGACGCGTCCGGTGAAACCCTCGTCTCTCAGGGTTTCCGCCGCTTTCGCGCCGGCCAGGCCACCGCCGATGATGACGAAGGTCTGATGTGCGTCGACCACGTGATGCCTCCTCGCTGAGACGATCCCCCCGGCCTGTGCGTCCCCTGGGCGGGAACTGCTCCCCGCACAGGATTCCCCGTTTTCGCGGGGTTTCCTCCACCGAGCGTCCCGTATCAGTCTCCGTGCGGGAAGGCGGCGGGGCGACCGGGTGAGGACCCGGGGCACACTACGCCCGTAGACCTCGTCCGGCGGTGAGGCGGGCGTGCAGCGAACGGGCGGAGGCGTCGGTGAGCGCGGCGATCTGGTCGACGACCACGCGCAGCCGGGCGGCGTCGTCCGGGGCCTCGGAGTACAGCGACCGGTACTGCGGGTCCATGCCCTCGGGCGCGCGGGCGACCAGCGCGTCGGCGAGTTCGCCGAGCACGACGCGCTGGTCGGCGCGGAGGCGCTCCTGGTCCTCGCGCTGCATGACGTAGCGGTCGGCGACGGCCTTGAGGACGGCGCATTCGAGCCGCGCTTCACGGGGCACGACCAGCTCCGCCGCGTACCGGGTGAGCCGTCCGGAGCCGTAGCGGTTGCGGGTGGCGCCTTCGGCGGCGAGGCAGAACCGTCCGATGAGCTGACTGGTGGCGTCCTTGAGCCGGGCCTGCGCGAGAGCCGTGCCGTCGTAGCCGTGCGGCCACCACTCCTGGTCCAGCAGCCGGTCGAGCGCCTCCGCCAGCTCCTCGGCGTCGGCGCCCGGTGCGTAGCGGCGGGCGGCGAGGGCGAAGACGTCCCGGCGTTCGGGCTCGGCGAGGAGGAGGTTGGGGTCGACGTGGCCGGCGTGCAGGCCGTCCTCGACGTCGTGCACGGAGTAGGCGACGTCGTCGGCCCAGTCCATGACCTGCGCCTCGAAGCAGCGGCGCCGGTCGGGGGCGCCCTCCCGGAACCAGGCGAACACGGGCAGGTCGTCCTCGTACACGCCGAATTTCGCCGAGGCGGGGTTTTCGGGGTGGGCGCCGCGGGGCCACGGGTACTTGGTGGCGGCGTCCAGCGCGGCGCGGGTGAGGTTCAGGCCTACGCTGATCTGGCCGCCCTCCGCGTCGTCGCGGGCCACGAAGCGCTTGGGCTCCAGCCGCGCCAGCAGCCGCAGCGACTGGGCGTTGCCCTCGAAGCCGCCGCAGGGTTCGGCGATGCCGCTCAGGACGCTTTCACCGTTGTGGCCGAACGGCGGATGCCCCAGGTCGTGCGCCAGGCAGGCGACCTCGACCAGGTCGGGGTCGCACCCGAGTGCGGCGCCGAGTTCGCGGCCGACCTGCGCGCACTCCAGGGAGTGCGTGAGCCGGGTGCGCGGGCTGGCGTCCCACACCCCGCCGGACGCCCCTGCGGCGGGGGCGTCGTCCGGCCCGCCGCCCCACACCGCGGCCGGGACCGCCGGCACCACCTGCGTCTTCCCCGCCAGCCGGCGCAGCGCCGCCGAATGCAGCACCCGGCCCCGGTCGCGCTGGAAGGCGGTACGGCCGGGGCGCTTGTCCGGTTCCGGGGCCCAGCGCTCGGTGTCGCAGGGGCGGTAGGGGCCGCCGGGCTGATTGCCGTCACCTGCGCGGGGGCCGGTGACGTGGGTGCCGTCCATGCGCCGACCGTACGTGCTGCGGGAGGCGCGCGGCCGGTGGGGGCACGCTTCGCTCAGGCCGCGAGGGGGTGCGGGTGCGGAGCCGCCCGCGGCACGGGCGTGCGGGCAGCGCGTACGGACGCCTCCTGGCCGGACGTCTCCCGGACACGCACGGCCTCGTCGTACCGCCGCAGCACCAGGCGGGCCAGCGCGGGGTGCGCGCCCAGCGGCGCTGCGGCCACGCAGCCGGCGCCGCCCGCGCGGTGCGCCGCCGCGGCGCACCGCGCGGCGAAGAGGCCCGGCGCGGTGAAGCAGGAGGCCAGCGCGAGGTGCCGGTACCCGTCCGCGCGCAGACCGGTCACGGCGTCCTCGACGGCGGGCGCGGCGGCGGGTACGACGGGTGTTCCGCCGAGGCGGTGGCTGAGCAGGCCGGCGGTGTGGGCGGTGTCGTGGGACGCGTCCGGGTCGCGGGAGCCGGCGGCGGCGAGCACCACGGCCCGGCGGGGGCCGGGGCGCCAGCCCGCCTCGCGCAGCCGGTCGGCGAGCGCCTCGGCGAGCAGTGGATGGGGGCCGAGCGGGGCGGCGACCGCCGTGGCGAGGTGCGTGGCTTCCGCGGCGGCGGCCGGGAGGTCGTGCTTGACGTGGTGGCCGCGGGCGAGGAGTAGCGGCACCAGCACGACCCGGCCGCCGTACGGGAGCGTGCCGAGGGTCGCCGGGAGCAGCGGCGCGTTCAGTTCGACGTGCCCGAGTTCGACGCGCAGGCCCGGCCGCTGCGCCCGTACGCGGTCGAGCAGCGCGGTGACGGTGCGGAGGGCCGCGGGGGCGCGGGAGCCGTGTGCCACGGCGACCAGGGTGGAACGGTCGTCTGCCATCCTCCGAGGGTGCCGTCCTCTCGTTGCCCCCGCGTTGCGCACACCTCACGGCGACGTCCGCCGTGCGGCTGCCGGGGGGCCGTACGCCGTGGCGGCCACGAGGCTGGTGCTCACCGGCCGGGGCTCACGGGCCGGGGGCGGGCGGCGTGAGGCCGTCGTGCCGGAGGCGTAACGCGGCAGGCGGGACGCGCGTAACGGCGCGGGGGCACGCTGGCCGTATGCCGACGACGACCCCCACGCACTGCCCCTACTGCGCCCTCCAGTGCGGAATGGGGCTGCGGCGCACCGGACCGCCGGTTCCCGACGGGGCGGGCGCGCCCGTCGAGGTGGTGGAGCGCCCGGACTTCCCGGTGAACAGGGGTGCGCTGTGCGGGAAGGGCCGCACGGCCCCCGAGGTGCTGGCGCGCGGTGCGCGGCTCACCGGGCCGCTGGTGCGCGCTCGCCGCGGCGGGCCGCTGGAAGCGGCGTCCTGGGACGAGGCCCTGGACCGCGTCGCACTAGGGCTGTCGCGGGTCCGGACCGCGCACGGCCCGGACGCCGTGGGCGTCTTCGGCGGTGGCGGGCTCACCAACGAGAAGGCCTACGCGCTGGGGAAGTTCGCCCGCGTCGTGCTGGGCACCTCGCAGATCGACTACAACGGCCGGTTCTGCATGTCGTCCGCCGCCGCCGCGAGCAGCCACGCGTTCGGCCTGGACCGCGGGCTGCCGTTCCCGCTGGCGGACGTGCCGCGTACCGGCTGCGTGATCCTGGTCGGCGCCAACCCCGCGGAGACCATGCCGCCGGCCCTGCGCTACTTCACCGAACTCCGCGACAACGGCGGCACGTTGGTCGTCGTGGATCCGCGCCGCACCCGCACGGCCGAGCTCGCGGACCTGCACCTGGCGCCGCGCCCCGGCACGGACCTCGCGCTCGCACTGGGCATGCTGCACCTGGTGGTCGCCGGGGGGCGTGTCGACCAGGCGTTCGTGGACGCCCGGACGACCGGCTGGGCGGAGGCCCGCGCGGCGGCGATGGCGCACTGGCCGGAACTGGTGGAGCGCATCACCGGCGTGCCGCTGCCCCGGATCCGCCGGGCGGTGGAGCTGTTCTGCGACGCGGAGGCGTCGATGGTGCTGACGGCGCGCGGCCCGGAGCAGCAGTCCAAGGGGACGGACACGGTCGGCGCGTGGATCAACCTGTGCCTGGCCACGGGCCGGGCGGGCCGCCCGCTGTCCGGGTACGGCGCGCTCACCGGCCAGGGCAACGGCCAGGGCGGCCGGGAACACGGCCAGAAGGCCGACCAGCTGCCGGGGTACCGCAAGCTCGACGACCCGTCCGCCCGTGCGCACGTCGCCGGGGTCTGGGGGGTGCCGCCCGAGTCGCTGCCGGGGCCCGGCCGCAGCGCCTACGAGCTGCTCGACGCGCTGGGCGGGGACGTGCGGGCGCTGCTGCTGATGGGCTCCAACCCGGTCGTGTCCGCGCCGCGCGCCGCCCATGTCGAGGAACGCGTACGGTCGCTGGACTTCCTGGCCGTCGCCGATGTCGTGCTGTCGGAGACGGCGCGGCTGGCGGACGTGGTGCTGCCGGTGACGCAGTGGGCGGAGGAGACGGGCACCACGACCAGCCTGGAGGGCC
Source organism: Streptomyces sp. CNS606 (assembly GCF_000426325.1). Taxonomy (NCBI): domain Bacteria; kingdom Bacillati; phylum Actinomycetota; class Actinomycetes; order Kitasatosporales; family Streptomycetaceae; genus Streptomyces; species Streptomyces sp. CNS606. The sequence goes on along the minus strand of NZ_AUFD01000013.1, from coordinate 162,476 downwards.
GGGTGCTGCTGCGCCGCCGCGCGGTGGACCCGCCGCCGGGGGTGTGTTCGGACCTGGCGGTGCTGAACGGGCTGGCCGCGCGGCTGGGCCGGGAGAAGGGGTTCCCGGCGGACGCGGAGGAGGTCTTCGAGGAGCTGCGGCGCGCCTCGGCGGGCGGGCCGGCGGACTACTCGGGCATCTCCTACCGACGGCTGGCCGAGGCTGAGGACGGGAGCGAGGACGCGGGCGTGTTCTGGCCCTGCCCGCAGCAGCCGGAGGGCGCGTCCGGCCCCCAGGGGCGCGGCACCCCGCGGCTGTTCCTCGACCGCTTCGCCACGCCGGACGGCCGGGCCCGGTTCGCGGCTGCGGAGCACCGCCCGTCGGCGGAGGAACCGGACGCCGCGTATCCGCTCCACCTGACCACGGGCCGCGTCCTGGCCCAGTACCAGTCCGGCGCGCAGACCCGCCGGGTCGGGGAGCTGAACGCCGCCGCGCCGGGCCCGTTCGTGGAACTGCACCCCCGGCTGGCGGCACGGCTCGGCGCGGCGGACGGCGACCCGGTCGCCGTCGTCTCCCGCCGCGGCCGCGCCGTCGCGCCCGCGCGGGTCACCCCGGACATCCGGCCGGACACGGTGTTCATGCCGTTCCACTGGCCCGGCCGGGGGCGGGCCAACACGGTCACCAACCCGGCGTTGGACCCGGTGTCGCGGATGCCGGAGTTCAAGGTGTGCGCGGTGCGCGTGGAACGGTCCGGCGAGCCAGCGGAAGAGTGACCTCGAACCGGCAGCCGCCGGGGATGTTGCGGACCGAGACCCGGCCTGCGTGGGCCTCGACGATGCCCCGGACGATGGCCAGCCCCAGTCCGGCACCGGCCGGTGGCGTGCGGGCGTGCTCGCCGCGCCAGCCGGTGTCGAAGACCCGGTGCAGTTCGTCCGCGGGGATGCCGCCGCAGCCGTCGGTGACGGCGAGCACCGCGGTGTCGCAGACCTCGCGGGCGGAGACCGCGACGGTGCCGTCCGCCGGTGTCCGGTGAATGGCGTTGACCAGAAGGTTGGCCAGCACGCGGGACATCTGGTTCCCGTCCACCCGCAGCGGCAGGGGCTGCACGCCGTCGCCGGTGAGCCGGACGCCGCGGCCGGCGGCCAGCGGGTGGACGCCGGCGATCGCGTCGCCGACCAGGTCGTAGGCGGATATCCGGGCGAGCGAGGGGGCCAGGGAGCCGGCCTGGATCCGGGAGAGCTCGAACAGGTCGTTCACCATCTCCGTCAGGCGTTCGACCTCGGTGCGCATCCGGCGGTGGTAGCGGGCGGGCTCGTCGGTCATGCCGTCCTCGAGGGCTTCGGCCATGGCGCGCAGGCCGGCGAGCGGGGAGCGGAGATCGTGCGAGATCCACGCGACCAGTTCCCGGCGGGAGGCCTCCAGCGCGGCCTCGCGCTCCCGGGAGGCCGTCAGCCGGGCGCTGGTGTCCGTCAGGCGGCGGGCCAGCGAGGCGAGTTCCGCGGGCATGGGGGCGTCCGGGGCCTGGAAGCCGCGCCCGTCGCCGAGGGCTCCCGCGGCGTCCTCGAGCCGCCGGTGGGCGCGGCTCACCCTGCGGCCGAGGAGCAGCGCGGTCGCCGTGGAGGTGGCGGCGGCCACCGCGCACACCATGGTGATGACGGCCAGGTCGTGGGAGGAGAGGAACATCGCCCAGGCCACCGAGAGGGTGCCGGCGAGCATCGCGCCGACCGCGACGACGGCGGGAACGGCGAGCGAGAGCGCGACGGAGCGGCGGCGTACTGCGCGCAGCGCGACCGCGCCGAGGACGCCGGCGACGGCGGAGCCGGCAGCCGCGTAGCAGGCGATGAGCAGCAGGTCACGCATGGCGGGCCGCCCTCTCCGGGCCGTCGCCGTCGTCGCCTTCGCTTACGTCGCCCTCGTCCCGCTCGTCCCCGGGGGCGCCGTCGAAGCGGTAGCCGACACCCCACACGGTGGTGATGAGGCGCGGCCGGGCCGGGTCGGCCTCGATCTTGTGGCGCAGCCGCCGCACGTGCACCGTCACCGTGGACAGGTCGCCGTAGTCCCATCCCCACACCGCCGACATCAGCTCCTCCCGCCCGAAGACCCGCCCGGGGTGGCGCAGGAAATGGGCCAGCAGGTCGAATTCGCGGAGCGTGAGGGAAACGGGGCCGCGGGCGTCGTGCACCGTCCGCGCGGCGGGGTCGAGGGTGACGCCGCCGCCGCTCAGCCCCGGCCCTCCGTAGGGCGCGGCGGCGGCGCGGCGCAGCACGGACTCCACCCGGAGCACCAGTTCCCGGGGGCTGAACGGCTTGGTCACGTAGTCGTCGGCGCCGACCTCCAGGCCGAGGATGCGTTCCTCCTCGTCACCTCGGGCGGTGAGCATGACGACCGGCAGCGGGCCGCGGGCGCGCAGCAGGCGGCACACCTCCAGGCCGTCCCGGCCGGGCAGCATCAGGTCGAGCACCACGAGGTCCGGGGGGCCCGCCTCGGCGCGGACCAGCGCGTCGTTCCCGTCGGCGGCGATGTCGACGGTGAAGCCGGCGCGCTCCAGGTACCGGCTGACCACTTCCGTGACGGTGGGGTCGTCGTCGACGACGAGGACACGCCGGGGGCTCGTGGGCTGCTGCATGCCTCGAGTCTCGCAGCGGGCGGGCGTTCCGCGGAGCGGTTGCGTCCGCCGTGCGGCGGACGTCCGTATTCCGTAAGGAGCCGGATGACGTCTTCGGCGCCTCCGCGTACCTAGGGTGAACGGTGATGAGCGATTCGGTGACATCTCCTCAGCCCCCGACCGGGGACGTCGTGCTGCCCTGCCTCAACGAGGCGGAGGCGCTGCCGTGGGTCCTCGCCCGCATCCCGGAGGGCTGGCGGGCGCTGGTCGTCGACAACGGTTCGACGGACGGTTCGGCGGACGTCGCCCGGGCGCACGGCGCCCGGGTGGTGCACGAGCCGCGGCGGGGTTTCGGCGCCGCCTGCCACGCCGGGCTGGAGGCCGCGGAAGCGGACCTGGTGGCCTTCTGCGACTGCGACGCGTCCCTCGACCCCGGCGCGCTGCCCGGCGTCGCCGCCCGCGTCCTGGACGGTACGGCCGACCTGGTCCTCGCGCGGCGGCGGCCGACCTCGTGGGGGTCCTGGCCGCTGCACGCCCGGGCCGGCAACCGGGCGCTGGCCGGCATGGTGCGCCGCCGTACCGGCCTGCGACTGCGCGACCTGGGACCGTTGCGGGTCGCGCGGCGGAGCCGGCTGCTCGAACTGGGGATCACCGACCGGCGCAGCGGCTATCCCCTGGAGATGGTGGTGCGGGCCGCCGACGCGGGCTGGCGCATCCACGAGACGGAGGTGGCGTACCGGCCTCGCACCGGGGAGTCGAAGGTCACCGGCACCTGGCGCGGCACCTGGCACGCGGTGCAGGACATGCGGGCGGTGCTCCGATGACGGCGGGGGGCACGGGTACGAGCCCGACGACGCTGCTGGTGATCGCGAAGGAGCCGGTGCCGGGCCGGGTGAAGACGCGGCTCACGCCGCCCTACTCCCCGGAGCAGGCCGCCCGGCTCGCGGAGGCGGCGCTGCACGACACCCTGGGGACGGTCGCGGCCCTTCCCGTCCGCCGACGGGTGCTGGTGCTGTCCGGGCAGCCGGGCGCGTGGCTTCCCGGGGACGCCGGTTTCGAGGTCGTGCCCCAGGTCGACGGCGGTCTCGACGAACGGATCTCCGCCGCGTTCGCGGGCTGCGACGGCCCGGCGCTGCTGGTCGGGATGGACACCCCGCAGCTGCACCCGGGGCTCCTGGCGCCGGTGCTGGCGCCGGACGGCTGGGACGGCTGTGACGCCTGGTTCGGTCCGGCCGCGGACGGCGGGTTCTGGGCGCTGGGCCTGGCCGACCCGGACCCGGAACTGGTGCGCGGCGTGCCGATGTCGACCGCGCGGACCGGAGCCGAGCAGCGCGACCGCCTGCTGCGCGCCGGGCTGACGGTGAGGGATCTGCCGGTGCTGCGCGACATGGACACCGCCGAGGACGCGGCGCAGATCGCGGCGGTGTGCGCACGGGGCCGGTTCACCGCGGCGTTCGCCGCCGCGCAGCGGGAGGTGTCCGCGCGATGACCGGTACCCCGGCACGTGCACGTGTCACGTCCGGCCCCGCGCAGGTTCCGGCCTGGTGCGCCGACCCGTACGCCGAGGCGCTGCGCGCCGGCCGGGGGCCGCTGTACCTGCGGCGGCCGGACGGCTGGCTGCTGCCGCTGGACGTGGAGCGGTGGTGCGCCCGGGCGGACGCGGCCGATCTGGCCGTCCTGGGGCGCTGCACGGGCCCGGTGCTCGACGTGGGCTGCGGACCGGGCCGCATGGTGGCGGCTCTGGCACGCAGCGGGCGGCCGGTGCTCGGCATCGACACGGCCCCGTTCGCGGTGGCCCGCGCCCGCGGGCTCGGCGGTACGGCTCTGCTGCGGTCCGTCTTCGATCCGCTGCCCGGCGAGGGACGGTGGGGCAGCGTGCTGCTGATGGACGGCAACATCGGTATCGGCGGGGACCCGGCCGTTCTCCTCGACCGCATCCGCGCCCTGCTGACGCCGGGTGGTCTGCTCCTGGCCGAGGCCGCCCGTGCGGACATCGAGGAACGGGTGGAGGTGTGCCTGGACGACGGCGGCGGGGGCCGCAGCGAAACGTTTCACTGGGCGCGGCTCGGGACGGCCGCGCTGCGCCGCCATGCGGAGTTCACGGGCTGGTCGGTCGTTGAGGAGTGGTCCGCGCAGGGGCGTCCCTTCCTTGCGCTGCGCCGCACCTGACCGCCCCGGCGCACGGTCTCGGGTGCGACCGCCGGGCGGCCGCGCCCGGCGGCCCGGGCAGGTCACCAGCCGGTGAAGAGCAGGTGGTTGACGGCCAGCGCGACGGCTGCCTGGGCGGCGAGCCACCACCGGTGCGTAGGCCGGGGAAGCAGGGCGGCGGCCGCGGTCAGCCAGAGGGTGAAGGGCAGCCAGATGCGTTCGGTCTCCGCTTTGCTCATCCCGGAGACGTCGGCCACCAGCACGGCGGCGCCGGCCCCCGCCACCAGCACGGCCAGGGCCGTCGGCCCGGTCGGCGGCGACCCGCGCAGCACCCGTACCGCACGCGGGAGTTCGGGGGCGGCCCGGCGCAGCCCGGCGACGGCCGCCAGGCCGACGGTCACCACGTTCGCGGCCAGATTGCCCCACACGAAGTAGCCGTACGGGCGGATGCGGGCCGTGCCCTGGTAGTAGCGCTCGACGAGGGTGAAGTAGCCGTCGAACCACCAGAAGCCGGCCGCCGTGAACGCGGCGAACCAGGGCAGCATGCCGAGCAGCACCAGCGGCACCGGCCGCCAGGTGCGGGCCGCCAGCAGCACCGCCAGGGCGATCAGCCCGACCAGCACCAGGCCGTAGGAGAGGTAGCACAGCAGCCCGAACAGCAGGCCCGACCCGACGGCGGCCGCCTTGGGCCACCGTGCGGTGCGGGTCGCGGCGAGCGCGAGCAGCGCCAGCGCCCAGGCGGCGACGGCCGCGAAGTAGCCGTCCGCGGAGACCGCGAACCACACCGCCGCCGGCGAGAGCACCGCGAACGGGGCGACGGCGCGGGCGGTGTCCGGGCCGCACAGCGCCCGCACCGCGACCAGCACCGCCGCCGCGGCGGAGGAGGCGACGGTGACGGTGAAGACGGCCGCCCAGGGACCGCCGCCGAGACCGATCCGGTCCAGCAGCACATACGTCAGCAGGGCACCCGGCGGGTGCCCCGCCACGTGCGGAACCCAGTTGTCGGGCGCGCCGAGCAGGATGTGGTCGGTGAAGACGCGCAGGGTAAGGCCGATGTCGTCGACCCGGTCGACCTCCTGGAGGTACTCGTAGCCGGTGGTGAGCCTGCGCGCGACGCCCCGGTCCCAGCCGTCGACCAGCGCCAGCGCCCAGCACCACGCCATCGACCCGCCCCAGGCCGCCCAGACCAGGGGACGCCAGGCCAGTCTCCGGGCGAGCGCCGGGCCCTGGAGGACGACGAGCGCCGCGACGGCCAGGGCGGCCGGGGTGCCGGGCCCGATGTGGGGCTCCCACTGGGCGTACAGCGGCGGCCAGCCGAGATGCAGGACGTCGTAGGTGACGTGCAGGTGGTGTCCGACGACGGCGGCGACGGCGAGGAGCAGCACTGCGAGCGCCGCCACGACGAGGTCGCGGGCCGTCCCGGCGGAGTGTCGCCCGGGGCGTGCGTCGCCGTCCTGTTCCTCCGGAGGCGTGGCCTCCCGCTGCGTTCCGCTCATCCGGTTCACCGTAGGCGGACCGGGGTGTGCGGCAGGGCTCCGCCGTGCGGGTGTCATCGGAATGTCAGAGATGCCGCCGGCCCTGGCCGCTGGCCCGTGACGTCACCGTTTCGTCATGGGCGACCTCCCGGGAAGGCGCGTCTGCGTGGCCTAGCGTCGGAAGCAGGCGCTCCGCACCGGCCTCCGAGGAGAGAGATCCCGCGCATGGACCACGACGACGGCGAACGGGACGAACGTCCCGAACGGGAGCCCGCGCACGAGCCGGAGGCCGACTCCGGGCCGTCCGCGCCGAGCGGCAGGACGGAGTCCGCAGCCGACGTTGAGCCCGGACGCACGCCGGAGCAGGACGGCACGGTCCCGGAACGCCCGACTCCGGAAGTCCGCCCGGACGAAGGCACGGAGACCGGACCGGAACCGGAACCGGAACCGGAGCCCGGAACGGAACCGGAACGGGCGACCCCGTCCGCTCCCGTGCCGCAACCGGACGCGGGGACCGAGCCGGAGCCCGAACCCCAGCCGGAACCCGAGCCGGAGCCGGAACCCGAACCGGAGCCTGGCCCGGAGGAGCCCACCGCGTCCCCCGGCCCGGCCGGCGGGAAGCCCTCCGCGCCCGAACCCGCCGAACCCGCCGAACCCGCCGAGCCCGCCGCCTCGCCGCTCGCGCGGCTGACCCACCGCGCCCCGCCGCTCGCCCGCCTCACCGCCCCGCCGCCCGGACCGTTCCGGCCCGGCTTCTGGCGCAGCCCGCTGCGCGGCCCGTGGCTGACGTCCGTCCTGGGCCTGGTGCTGCTCGGCGGCCTGCTCGTCGTGACCGTGACCGGTCTGCTGTCGTACGCCGCCTACAACCCGGGGCTCGGCGCGCCGAACGACCGCACGCCCGGGAAGGGCCTGCTGGGCTTCTACCTCTTCTCCTGGCCCACCAGCCCGTACTGGCTCTACCGGCTCACCCAGGGCCTGCACGTGACGGTGGGTCTGGCCCTCGTGCCCGTCCTGCTGGCGAAGCTGTGGTCGGTCATCCCCCGCCTCTTCACCTGGCCGCCGGTGCGTTCGGTCAACCACGCGCTGGAACGCGTCTCGCTGCTGCTGCTGGTCGGCAGCACCCTGTTCGAGTTCGCGACGGGCGTGCTCAACGTCCAGCTCGAGTACGTCTTCCCCGGCTCGTTCTATCCGCTGCACTTCTACGGCGCGTGGGTGTTCCTCGCCGCGCTGATCGTGCACGTCGCGCTGCGGGTGGGGCGGGTGCGCCGTGCGTTGCGCGGCCGGAGTCTGCGGGAGGAACTGCGCACGCCGACCCGCCGTACCCAGCCCGAGCCGCCGGACGAGACGGGGCTCGTCCCGACCGCCCCCGCCGCACCGACGATCTCCCGCCGGGGCGCGCTGGGGATGGTCGGGCTGGGCTCTCTGACCATGGTCGTGGTGACCGTCGGCCAGTCCACGGGCGGGCCGCTGCGGGACGTGGCGCTGCTGGCGCCGCGCGGTCAGGACCCCGGCCCGGGTCCGAACGGGTTCCAGGTCAACAAGACCGCGCGCTCCCGGGGCATCCGCACCGCCGACGTCGGCCCGGACTGGCGGCTGACGGTGCGCGGTCCGGGCGGGCGGAAGGAGGTGCTGGACCGGGCGGCGCTGCTGGAACTGCCGCAGCACACCGCGCTGCTGCCCATCGCCTGCGTCGAAGGCTGGTCGACCGGCGACCAGGAGTGGACGGGCGTCCGGCTGGCCGACCTGGCCGCCATGGTCGGCGAGGGCCCGGCGCCCGGGGTGTTCGTGGAGTCGTTGCAGCTCAGCGGCTCGTTCCGGGCGGCGTTGCTGCGGGAGAACCAGGTGCGCGACACCCGCTCGCTCCTGGCGCTGCGGGTGAACGGCGCCGACCTCTCCCTCGACCACGGCTTCCCGGCGCGGGTGATCGTCCCCAACAACCCGGGCGTGCACAACACCAAGTGGGTCACCCGGCTCACCTTCGGGAACCAGGAGGGTTCGGCATGACCGGAGCCCGCAGCGCCGCCGCGCCCCTGCGCACGCTGCTGATGCTGGCGTCGTTCGCCGTCACCGCCTACGCGGGGCTGCGCCTGCTGGAGGGCGGGCCGGTGGTCGGCATCCTGATCTGGTTCGTCGGCGCGGCGCTGCTGCACGACATGGTCCTGCTGCCGCTGTACGGCGTGGCGGACCGGGCGCTGCAGGGAGTGCTGGTCCGCCGTCGGCCCGGCGCCCCGCCGTCCCCGGTCGTCAACCACGTGCGGGTGCCGGCGTTCGTCTCCGGTGTGCTGCTGCTGGTGTGGTATCCGCTGATCCTCGGCCTGTCGGACAACTACCGGCGCTACAGCACCCTCGACCCGGACGTGTTCTGGGGACGCTGGCTGCTGCTGACGGCGGGGCTGTTCGCGGCGTCGGCGCTGCTGTACGCCGTGCGCACGCTGCTGGCGTCCCGGCCGCGGGAGGACCGGGACGCCGGCGCGGAGTGAACGGCCCGTCAGCCGGCCGGGCGCAGCGGGGCCGCGGCGAACGCCTTCATGCCCTCCGCGAACCCGACCTGGGCCCGCCAGCCCAGTTCGTCGCGGAGCCGGTCCGAGGAGGCCGTGATGTGCCGGACGTCGCCCAGCCGGTACTCGCCGGTGACGGCCGGTTCCGGGCCGCCGAACGCGCCGGCGAGCGCGGTGGCCATCTCCCCGACGGTGTGCGGGTGTCCGCTGCCGGTGTTGTAGGCCCGCAGCCCGCCCGGCGGCGCCTGGCCGGCGGCCAGCGCCTCCAGTGCGGTGACGTTGGCCGCGGCGATGTCCGTGACGTGGACGAAGTCCCGCCGCTGGCCGCCGTCCTCGTACACCTGCGGCGCCTCCCCGCGTTCCAGCGAGGAGCGGAAGAAGGAGGCGACGCCCGCGTACGGGGTGTCGCGCGGCATGCCGTCGCCGTAGACGTTGTGGTAGCGGAGGCTGATCGCGCCGCCGCCCGACGCGCGGGCCCAGACGGCGGCCAGGTGCTCCTGGGCCAGCTTCGTCGTGGCGTAGACGTTCCGCGGGTCGACGGGGGCGTCCTCGGTCACCGCGCCGGGCCGCAGCGGCTCACCGCAGTGCGGGCAGGGCGGCTCGAAACGGCCCTGCTCCAGGTCCTCGACGGAGCGCGGGCCCGGCCGCACCACGCCGTGCGCGGTGCAGACGTACCGGCCCTCCCCGTAGACCACCATCGACCCGGCGAGCACCAGTGTGCGGACACCGGCTCCGGCCATCTCCTCCAGCAGTACCGCGGTGCCCAGGTCGTTGACCCCCACGTAGGACGCGGCGTCGGTGAAGCCCTTGCCGAGCCCGACCATCGCAGCCTGGTGGCTGACCGCGTCGACGCCCGCGAGGGCGGCGGCCAGCGCCTCCCGGTCGCGGACGTCTCCGCGCACCGCGCCGGACGCGGGGTCGGCCGCGATGTCGAGGACGACCGGTTCGTGACCGGCCTTCTCCAGTGCCGTGACGACGTGTGAGCCGATGAATCCGGCGCCGCCGGTGACCAGTACGCGCATGGCCTCACCGTACGGCCCCGCGAGCCGTCCGGGCGGGTGGTGGCGCGCCCGGGCGGCGCGCCGTCAGCGATTCGTCACATCCGCCGGAGCCGCCGGCCGGACGACCGGTCAGACCTCGGCGGTCGCCTCCGGGTCGGTGCACTCCTCGACGACCCAGCGCAGGTAGTCGGCGCCGCCGCGCACCACCGGCGTGGCGATGATCTCCGGCACGTCGTAGTCGTGCGCCTCCCGGATGTACGCCTCGAGGGCGTCGTAGCGGGCGGTGGCCGTCTTGAAGAGCACCTGCCACTCCGGGTCGGTCTGCACCGTGCCCTCCCACCGGTAGACGGAGGTGACCGGCGCGCTGATCTGCGCGCAGGCGGCCACCCGCCGCTCGACGGCACCGCGCGCGAGGCTCTCCGCCTTCGCGGCGCCGTCCACGGTCGTGAGCACGGTCAGGGTCTCGGGAACGATCTCGGCCATGCCCCCCACGGTAACGGGGAGCCCGTACGGCGGGTGGTGGCCGTTTCGTTCAAGACCCGGGGCGGGCGGTGGCCGTACGTTCTCGGTATGGCACCTCGATTCGACCTCATCGGCATCGTCACGGCGGACATGGCCGCCTCGCTCGCCTTCTACCGGCGCCTCGGCCTGGACATCCCGGCCGGCGCGGACACCGAACCCCATGTGGAGGCGGTGCTGCCGGGCGGGCTGCGCATGGCCTGGGACTCCGACGACACCGTGGCCTCCTTCGATCCCGGCTGGTCCCGGCCGACCCGGGCGGAGGTGAACGGGCGCATCTCCCTCGCCTTCCTGTGCGACGGCCCGACCGAGGTGGACGAGGTCTACGCCGAGCTGACGGCCGCCGGGCATCCGGGGCACAAGGAGCCGTGGGACGCGTTCTGGGGCCAGCGGTACGCCGTGGTGGAGGACCCGGACGGCAACACCGTGGACCTGTTCGCGCCGCTCAGCGACGCTCCAGCAGGCGGCTGAGCGTCCAGCCGGTCAACGCCCGCACCTCGCGGGCGAGGTGGGCCTGGTCGGCGTAGCCCGCCGTGGCCGCCACCTCGGCGAACGGGGTCCCGGTCTCGGCGAGCCGCAGCGCGCGCCGCATCCGCAGCACCCGGGCCAGGGTCTTCGGGCCGTAGCCGAAGGCGTCCAGCGACCGGCGGCGGAGCTGCCGTTGGCTGAGCCCGGCCGCGTCGGCCGCCGCCGCGACGCCGAGGCCCTGCCGCAGCGCCGCGACCAGCGGTGCGCACAGCGGGTCGGGCCGCTCACGGCGCCAGGCCGCGGTCTCGAGCACCGCGCCCGGGTCCGGCGCGGCGGCGACGCGTTCGGCGAGCAGCCGCACCTCGCGCTCCGGCCACAGGGCGTCCAGCGGCACCCGCCGGTCGCGCAGTTCGTGGGCGGGCACGCCGAACACGGCGGGGCCGGTGCCGGGGGCGAAGCGGACGCCGGTCCAGCGGGTGCCGGGCGTCTCCTGCGTGGCGTGGCCGGTGGTGTCGGGGCCGGCGACGAGCAGGCCGTCGTTCCAGATCAGGTCCATGCAGCCGTCCGGCAGCACCAGCCCGGTGGTGGCCGTCCCGGGGACCGTGCGGCTCCAGACGACGGTGCCGCCGCCGAGCCAAGAGCCGCGCTCGCTGTACATGTCCCCAGCATGCCGGACGGTGCGGCCGGTGGCGGGCGATCCGGGGCGGGGGCCGGGGAGGGCGGGGCTCACAGCGACGCCGGGCGCGGGCTGAGGACGGCGTTGCGCGGGGGAAACAGCGGTGATCCGGTGGGGTAACGCCGCCGGCCCAGGCTGCTGTGCATGACTTCGGAGAAGCAGCGGGTGGTGGTGGTCGGCGGTGGCATGGCCGCCGCCCGCCTGGCCTTGCGCCTCGGCACCGCCCGCGCCGGGCTGCCGGGCGGCCCGGATGCGGACGGTGTCGGCCTGACCGTGCTCGGTGAGGAGCAGCACCCCGCGTACAACCGGGTGCTCCTCGCCGACGTCCTCGCCGGACGGTACGCGCCCGAGGTGATCGCGTTGCCGGAGGGCGCTCCGGCTCAGCGGCGGTCCGGGGTGCGGGTGACGGGCGTCGACCGCGCCGCGCGGCGGGTGCGGTGCGACGACGGGCGGGACGTGCCGTACGACGTGCTGGTGCTGGCCACCGGGTCCAATCCGGTGTTGCCGCCGCTGCGCGGCCTGTTCGACGACCGTCCGTCCGCGCCGGGCAGCGGTCCGCCCGGCGGGCGGGAACTCCCCGACGGCGTGCACGCCTTCCGGACGATGGACGACTGCCTGGCGCTGCGGCGGGCCGCCGCCCGGCCGGGTACCCGCTGCGTGGTGATCGGGGGCGGGCTGCTGGGCGTCTCCGCCGCGCGCGCCCTCGCGGAACGCGGCGTGCACGTCGTCCTCGCCCACCAGGGCGAGGACCTGATGGAGCGCCAGCTCGACCCGGAGGCGTCCGCGCTGCTCCGGCGGCACCTGGCGGACCTCGGCGTCGAGGTGCACACCGCGTGCCGGGCACGCGGTCTGCGCACCCGGCGCGACGGCTCCGGCCCCGGCCGCCGGCGGGTCGAGGCGGTGGAGCTGGCGGACGGCTACCGCCTGGGCTGCGAGGCCGTCGTGCTCGCCTGCGGCGTCCGGCCCCGGACCGGCCTGGCCCGCGCGGCCGGCCTGGAGGTCGCGCGCGGCGTGGTCGTCGACGACCGGCTGCGCAGCTCCGACCCGTACGTCCACGCGATCGGCGACTGCGCCGAGCACGCCGGCACGGTCTACGGGCTCGCCGGTGCGGCCCAGGACCAGGCCGACGTCCTGGCCGGGGTGCTGACCGGCGCACGGGACCCGGAGGGCCGCCTCCCCCGCTACGCCGGCACCCGGGCCCTGACCCGTCTCACGCTCCCCGCGCTCGGGCCGGCACGCGACGCGGCCGGCCGCGCGCTGGACCTGGCCGCCTTCGGCGAGCCCGTGCCGCGCGGTGACGACGACGTCGTCCGGCTCACCGACGCCACACGCGGCGTCTACCGCAAGGTCGTCGTCCGCGGGGACCGGCTCGTCGGCGGCATCCTGCTCGGCGACCTGGACGCCGTGGGCGCGCTCGCCCGTACCTGGGAGGGCGACGAAGCCCTGCCCGCCGCGCCGCTATTGCAGCTGCTGACCTCCGAGGGAGGCCACTGAGAGATGGCTACCGCCACCCAGAACACCGAGGCCCAGGCCCCGACCCCGGCCGCAGACGCCGCCGAGACGATCGTCCTGATCGGTCACGGCATGGTGGGCCAGCGCTTCCTGGAGGCGCTGGCGGACCGCGGGGTGACCGAGACCGCCCGGGTGGTCGTGCTGTGCGAGGAGCCGCGGCCCGCGTACGACCGGGTCCGGCTGACCGCCTACTTCTCCGAGGGGGCCGGCCCGGAGGACCTGTCCCTGACCGACGCGGAGTTCATGGACCGGCACGGCATCGAACTGCACCTCGGCGAACCGGCCACCGGCATCGACCGAGACACCCGTACGGTCACCACCCGCGGCGGACTGTCGTTCCGCTACGACACGCTGGTGCTGGCCACCGGCTCGTATCCGTTCGTGCCCCCCGTGCCGGGCCGGGACAGCGACGGCTGCTTCGTCTACCGCACCATCGAGGACCTGCTGGCCCTCGAGGCGTACGCGGAGAAGGCCCGGACGGGCGTCGTGGTCGGGGGCGGGCTGCTCGGGCTGGAGGCGGCGGGCGCGCTGCGCGGCCTGGGGATCGGCACCCGCGTGGTGGAGTTCCACCCGCGCCTGATGGCCCTGCAGGTCGACGACGGCGGCGGAGCCGTACTGCGACGCAAGATCGAGGCGATGGACATCGCCGTGCACACCGGGGTCGCCGGCGAGGAGATCCTGGCCGACGAGTCCGGCGCGGTGCGGGCGATGGCTCTCTCGGACGGCTCCGAGATCCCGGCCGACATGGTGGTGTTCTCCGCCGGGGTCCGCCCGCGCGACGAACTGGCCCGCGCCTGCGGGCTGGAGGTGGGCGAACGCGGGGGCGTGGCCGTGGACGCGTCGTGCCGGACGTCCGACCCGCGGGTCTTCGCGGTCGGCGAGTGCGCCGAGGCGGTGGACGGCGTGGTCTACGGCCTGGTCGCCCCCGGCTACGAGATGGCGGAGACGGCAGCCGACGCGCTCTCCCGCCGTTCCGGGAGGGATTTCACCGGTGCGGACACCTCCACCAGGCTGAAGCTGCTGGGCGTCGACGTCGCGTCGTTCGGCGACCCGCACGGCGCGGCCGAGGACAGCCTGGACGTGGTGTACTCCGACTCCCGGGCGGGGGTCTACCGGAAGCTGGTGATCGCCCCGGACGGGACGCTGCTCGGCGGCGTGCTGGTGGGCGACGCCGAGGCGTACGGCACGCTGCGCCCGCTGACCGGCAGCGTGCCGCCGGTGCCGCCCGAGGCGCTGGTGCTGCCCGCGGGGGCCGGCGCGGGGGCGCCCCCGCCGGGCCCCACCGCGCTGCCGGACGACGCGGTCGTCTGCAACTGCCACAACGTCGCCAAGGGCGCCGTCCGCGCCGCCGTCACCGACCACGGCTGCACGGACCTGCCGGCGGTGAAGAAGTGCACCCGGGCCGGCACCGGCTGCGGGAGCTGCGTGAAGGTGCTCGGGCAGCTCGTGGACGCGGAGCTGGAGGCATCGGGGGTCACCGTCGACAAGGGGCTCTGCGGCTGCTTCGCGCACACCCGCGCCGAGCTGTACGAGATCGTGCGCACGCTGCGGATCACCTCGTTCGCCGCGCTGCTGGACGGGCACGGCCGCGAGGCGGCGCGCAGCGGCGACGGCTGCGAGGTGTGCAAGCCGGCCGTGGCGTCGATCCTCGCCTCGCTCGCGCCCTCCATCGGCGCGGACGGCCACGTCCTGGACGGCGAACAGGCCGCTCTCCAGGACACCAACGACCACTTCCTCGCCAACCTCCAGCGCAACGGCTCCTACTCGATCGTCCCCCGGGTGCCGGGCGGGGAGATCACCCCGGAGAAGCTGATCGTCATCGGCGAGGTCGCCCGCGACTTCGGGCTCTACACCAAGATCACCGGTGGTCAGCGGATCGACCTGTTCGGCGCCCGCGTCGACCAGCTCCCGCAGGTCTGGACGCGGCTGGTGGAGGCCGGGTTCGAGTCCGGCCACGCCTACGGCAAGGCGCTGCGGACGGTGAAGTCCTGTGTCGGGCAGACCTGGTGCCGCTACGGCGTGCAGGACAGCGTGCGGATGGCCATCGACCTGGAGCTGCGCTACCGGGGGCTGCGCGCGCCGCACAAGCTGAAGTCGGCCGTCTCGGGCTGCGCGCGGGAGTGCGCGGAGGCGAGGGGCAAGGACTTCGGCGTGATCGCGACCGCGGAGGGCTGGAACCTGTACGTCGGCGGCAACGGCGGCGCGACCCCGCGGCACGCCGACCTGCTGGCGCAGGACCTGGACGACGCCGGGCTGATCCGGCTGATCGACCGGTTCCTGATGTTCTACATCCCCACCGCCGACCGGCTGGAACGCACCTCGACCTGGCTGGAGCGCATCGAGGGCGGCCTGGACCACGTGCGGGAGGTCGTGGTGGAGGACTCGCTCGGCCTCTGCGACGAACTGGAGGCACTGATGGCCGCGCACGTCGCCGGCTACCGCGACGAGTGGGCCGAGACGCTGAACGACCCCGAGCGGCTGCGGCGCTTCGTGTCGTTCGTCAACGCGCCCGGCGCGCCGGACCCGTCGGTCCGGTTCGTCGCGGAGCGCGAGCAGGTGAAACCGGACCTGACGCTGCTGTCCGGTCCCGACATCCCCGTCCGCACCCTCGAAGGGACTCCGGCATGACCACGACCCTCGCTCCCGAGCACCGCACGCACGCCCTCGCCACGGCCCCCGGCTCGGCCCCCGCTCCGGCACGCGCCGCGGAGCGGCTGGAGGTGGCGGCGGGCGGCGCGTGGCATCCGGTGTGCGGGCCCGGCGACCTGGTGCCCGGGCGCGGCGTGGCGGCGCTGCTGCCGGACGGCACGCAGGTCGCACTGTTCACCGACCGCGCGGGGAAGGCGTACGCGATCGGCAACCGGGACCCGTTCACCGGCGCCTACGTCCTCTCCCGGGGTCTGACCGGTTCGGACGCGGGGCGGCCGTTCGTGGCGTCGCCGCTGCTGAAGCAGCGCTTCGACCTGGCCACGGGCCGCTGCCTGGACGACGCGGACGCGTCGGTTCCGGTCCACCCGGTGCGCACGTCGCCCGCACCCGCCACGGCCTCCGCGGCGGCCCCCGCCGCCTGACGCCACGCCCGGCGCCGCCCTCGCCGTGGCCCACCGGCCGCTCTACCCTGGGCGGGTACGAAACAGCAGGTCGGCGCGGACGCACCGGGCCGGCACGCCGACGGCGGCGCGCAGCGGCACGCCGACGGCGGCAGGGCGACACGGCGAGGAGCGCGGCAGGCGATGGGCTGGACGGCACGCAGGATTCCCGACCAGAACGGCCGCACCGCGGTCGTGACCGGCGCGAACAGCGGTCTGGGCTATGTGACGGCCCGCGAACTGGCCCGGCGCGGCGCGCGCGTCGTGCTGGGCTGCCGGAACCGGTCGCGCGGCGAACGGGCGCTGGAGCGGCTGCTCGCGGAGGTCCCGGAGGCGGACGCGGAGCTGCGCCGGCTGGATCTGGCCGACCTGGGCAGCATCCGCGAGTTCGCGGCCGGAATGCCGGACAAGCCGCTGCACCTGCTGGTCAACAACGCGGGGCTGATGGCGATCCCGCACTCGCTGACCGCCGACGGCTTCGAGATGCAGTTCGGGGTCAACCACCTCGGGCACTTCGCGCTCACCGGTCTGCTCACGGAACGGCTTCTGGCGGCCGGCGACGCACGGGTCGTGAACGTCTCCAGCCTCGTGCACGTCGTCTCGGGCATCGATCCGGCGGACCTGAACAGCGAGCGCGGCTACCGGCGCTGGACGGCGTACGGGCGCTCGAAGACGGCGAACCTGCTCTTCACGCTGGAGCTGGCGCGCCGCACCCGGGAGCACGGCATGGTCGTGGCGGCCGCGCACCCCGGATACGCGTCGACCGAGCTGCAGACCAAGGGGCCCCGGCTGAGGGGCGACCGGACCGGCGAGCGGCTGATGCGGGCCGCGAACTCACTCGTCGGTTCGTCGGCCGAGCTGGGCGCGGCGGCCACGCTCTACGCCGCCACCTCCGCGGAGGTGGGCCCCGGAGCCTTCGTGGGGCCGCGGCTGCTGGGGCTGCGCGGCGCGCCGGGCGCAGCCTGGCGGGCGCCCTGGGCGCGGGACCCGGCGATGGCCCGGAGGCTGTGGGAGGCGTCCGAGGAGCTGACGGGCGTGCGCTACGAGGCCCTGGAATGACACACCACCATACATCGGGACACAACGGACCGGGCGAGAGGCCGACGGTGCGGGTGCTCGTCGTGGACGACGACTTCATGGTCGCCCGGCTGCACCGCGCGATGGTCGAGCAGACCCCCGGATTCGCCGTCGCCGGGGAGGCCCGGACCGGCGCCGAGGCGCTGACGGCGGTGCGCGCACTGCGCCCGGACCTGGTGCTGCTGGACATCTACCTGCCGGACATGTCGGGACTGGACGTCCTGCGCGCGCTGCGGGGCGGCCCCGGCGAGGAGACGGACACCGCGCCCGCCGCACCCGGGGTGGACGTCCTGGTGGTCACCGCCGCACGCGACGTGGAGACCGTGCGCGGAGCCCAGCTCGGCGGGGCCGTGCACTACATCGTCAAGCCGTTCGAGAGCAGGACCCTGCGGGAGCGGCTGCTCGCCTACGGGCAGCGGCGGCGCGAGCTGGCGGCACTCGCGGCGGCGGGCGAGGCCGGGCAGGCGGAGGTCGACCGGGTCTTCGGCTCCCCCGCCGGGGACGCGCGAGCCGCCGCGCCGCCGCGCGAGCGACCGGCCCTCCCCAAAGGGCTGACCGCGCAGACCGCGGCGCTCGTGCGGCGGGCACTGAAGGAGGCGCCGGGGGACCTCTCGGCGGCCGAGTGCGCGGAGCTGAGCGGACTCTCCCGGGTGAGCGCGCGGCGCTATCTGGAGCACTTCGCGGCCGGCGGCGAGGCCGAGGTGTCCCTGCGGTACGGCACCACGGGTCGCCCGGAGCGCCGGTACCGCCTCCCCGGCACCACGCCGCCCCGGACCGGACGGGACTGAGACCCGCACGAGATCGACGTATTACCGCAGAGAAGACCGTTACGTCCGATTTGGCGTTTCGGGACGGATATTGGCGCTCTGTTCCTCGCGGCGTGACGCGAATAACAGCACGGCCTCGGCGGGGCGCGCGGCGCGCCGGGGCGAAATTCGGGGCTCCCTCAACTTCCCGTCCATAGCGTCGAGTTGAGCACTCGGCACACGAAGATCGCGACAACTCAGCGAAAACGGACAGCAGCACACAGTCGTGTCGGAGTGGCGTGAAGCCCGCGTGAAGACCGTCCGTAAACCCGACTTTCTTGCCGCAATCCGAACCCCTGTGTTTTGGTTCCCTCCGCCGCCGCGCTCGTGCGGCGGCCCTGAGCCGGGACGCCGAGTCCTGCCGCCCGGACCAGGAGCCACCCGTGACCCACGAACGGCAGGAGTGGGGGACCCAAGGTAAGTGCCGCGCCGGTACGTCACGCACCGGACGGCTTGGGGTGAAGTCGCAGCGAGTGCCGCTCATGCGCTCGCACAGGCGACCGGGCAACTCCAGCCCGAACCCGACAGCTCACCTCGCAGGCGTAGGAGAGGACCACAGCCATGTCTGCACGCGGACGTCATCGTCGCTCCAAGACGCAGCGTTTCACCCGCCGCGCCACCGCTCTCGCCCTGACCGCGGGCGGCGCCGGCATCGCCCTTCCGCTCGTGACCGCCGGCGGCGCCCAGGCCGCCTCCGTGGACACCTGGGACAAGGTCGCCCAGTGCGAGTCCACCGGCAACTGGAGCATCAACACCGGTAACGGCTTCTACGGCGGCCTGCAGTTCACCCAGTCCAGCTGGGAGGCCGCCGGCGGCACCGAGTTCGCGGCCCGCGCCGACCTCGCCACCAAGGACCAGCAGATAGCCGCCGCCGAGAAGCTGCTCGCCCTCCAGGGCCCGGGCGCCTGGCCCAACTGCGGCCCGCAGGCCGGCCTGCAGCAGAACAGCGGCGACCCGCAGATCGACCCGAACGGCGGTGGCGAGGACGCCGCCGCCTCGAAGGCCGAGACCGCCGAGGCCCCGAAGCAGGCCGCCCCGAAGGCCGACACCGGTGCCCAGGACACGAAGGCCCCGAAGGACGCCAAGACCGAGAGCTACACCGTGGTCAGCGGCGACACCCTGTTCAAGATCGCCAACGCGCACGACGTGGACGGCGGCTGGAACACCGTCTACGACGGCAACCGCGAGGTCATCGGCGGCAACCCGGACCTGATCTACCCGGGCCAGGAGCTCAGCCTGAACGGCTCCGCCGCCGGCGCCACGCAGAGCGAGGCGCCGAAGAAGGACACCGCCGAGAAGCCCGAGAAGACCGAGAAGAAGGCTCCGGCGCCGAAGCAGGACTCCGGCAGCTCCGCCGCCGCGGAGTCCGCGGACACCTCCGAGGCCGAGAGCGCCGCCAGCGGCTTCTCCGCCCCGGTCGAGGCCGCCACGAGCACCCCGTACCACCAGACCGGCGCCAGCTGGTCCAGCGGCTACCACACCGGTGTGGACTTCGCCGCCTCCACCGGCACCACGGTGAAGTCCGTCGCCAACGGCACGGTCGTCTCCGCGGGCTGGGCCGGTTCGTACGGCAACCAGGTCGTCATCCAGCACGAGGACGGCCGGTACAGCCAGTACGGCCACCTGTCCTCGCTGTCCGTCTCGGCGGGCGAGAGCGTCAGCGCCGGCCAACAGATCGGGGCCGTCGGCTCCACCGGCAACAGCACCGGCCCGCACCTGCACTTCGAGGTGCGCACCGGTCCGGACTACGGCTCGGACATCGACCCGGTCCAGTACCTGCGGGCCAACGGCGTCTCCCTCTGAGACACCCCCACCCCGCACGCCGCCCGGCGCCGCCCCTCCCGGGGCGCGCCGGGCGGCGTCGTGTCAGGCCACGAGTCGTGCCAGACCCCGAATGCGCGGATCACCACCCGCCGCCGGGCCCCTGGCCCGGGTGGCCGCCCTGGCCCTGGCCCGGGTAGGGCCCGTGCCCCGGCTGCGGAGCCTGCGGCGGCGGCCCCCAGCCCGGCTGCTGCTGCGGGTGCGGCGGCTGCGCCGCCGGGGGCTGCTGCCCCCAACCCGGCCCGCCCTGGCCGCCGGGCGCCGGCGTCCACCCCGGCTGCTGCTGCGGGGGCTGATGCTGCGGATACGGAGCCTGCGGGTGCGGAGCCTGCGGGTGCTGCTGGGGCTGGCCGCCCCACCCCTGCGGCTGCCCTCCGGGCTGCTGCATCAGGCCGCGCTGGGCCGCCTGCGCCAGCCCGGCGTCCCTCTTCCGGCCCGCGCGCAGCGGCTTCACCCACACGAGGCTGGTGCCACCCGGCCGGCACACGACGGCGCCGCCCTCGGGGTGGGCGGCCCACCACAGCACCCCGGCGGGCCCGGGGTCCGCCCAGTCCATGGACCACAGGGCCGTGCGCGCCACGTAGACCCGCAGCTCCGCCGTGCCGGGGTCCTGGACCACCACCGTCGGGTTGTTGAGGCCCGAGCTGACCGTCGTCGCCCGGCAGGCCGCCCAGGGGCCGCGCTGCAGCGCCGTACGCATCTTCCGCGCGTACGAGAGCCACACGAGAGCGCCGACGGTCACGCCCACGCCGAAGGTGACGAGGTAGAAGCCGTAATCGCCGTCCATGGCCAGGAGCAGCACGCCCAGGGCCGCGAACAGCGGGGCGGCGGCGAGCACCGCCGTCCAGGCGCGGAGCGCCGTCTTCAACGACTGCGCGGTCGGCGGGAAGTCGGCCGCCGTCGCCCCGACTCCGCCCTGTTGCATGCCCGGGTCGCTCATGGCGCCGCCCCCCGTGTGAGTTCTCGCTGTGCCGTGTCCGCCGCCGTGCGCGGCAGCGGCGGCGTCCAACCAACCGAACGAAGGGCCGGGTGTCAACACGCATCCCGCGCAGGCCACCCGTACCGGTCGCGTCACGATCGGCGTGCCCGGCTTTCCGCAGGTCCGGAGCATGGTGTGGGATGGAGGGCCGAAGACGCAGACGTGAGACAGGGGGATGTTCGTGGCTTCACGTGGCCAGAACCTACGCAGAGCCGCCCAGGCGGTGGCGGGCGGAGCCGATCCGCGCTCCGTCGCGGAGGACGCGTTGCGGCAGCACGCGGGTGATGCGGCGGAGAGCGGGAGCGGAGCCGCCGGCAGGCTGAGCCGGGGCGCGTCCGGGAGCCGGGAGGAGCTGCTCCAGGAGGACAGCATCGACCCGGCCGACTTCCCGGCGGCGCGGGAGCAGGGCGGCGACATCGACACCGTGATGTCCGAGCAGACCGTGCCGCTGGACGAGGCGGGCGAGGCGCTCAACCGCAGCCGGCAGGAGCGCGACGGACGGCGGAAGGTGCACGCCATCTGCCCGATGGTGATCCCGCGCGGCCGGTCGTTCCTCAGCATGCTGCCCGTGTCGCTGCTGCTGGTCCTCGGCGTCATCGGCACGTCGATCGCGGCGGCCACGTCGGGCGCGACCGGCGTCGGCACGCTGACGCACCCGCTCTTCGGGCTGCACTACTGGGTCATGTCGGTGGCCGCGGTGGCGTTCGTCTGGTGGCGGCAGGGCATGGTGATGGTGCCGGACGGCAGCCAGGCGCTGATCACCCGCTTCGGCAAGCTGGAGAAGGTCGTCGGCCCGGGACGGGTCGTGCTGATCAGCCCGTTCAAGCGGGTGTCGTACATCGTCAACACGACCCGCGAGTACCCGTTCAACGCGCCGGTGCGGGAGGCTCCGACGCGGGGCGGCGTGAAGGCGTCGATCGACCTCTTCATCCAGTTCCGCATCCGGGACCCGCAGGAGTTCGTCTACACCCTGGGCGCCGTGCGCGGCTTCGAGGAGAAGCTGAACAACGCGGTCAGCGAGACCATCCGCAGCCTCATCTACGAGCAGGAGGCCGCGGGCATCTACGACATGGTCGGCGAGGACACCGGGCGGCTGCTGGAGCAGCTGAACAACCAGTTCCTGCCCGCCGTGGAGCTGACGAACGCCAACATCACGCACGCCGAACCGTCCGACCAGGGCTACCGGATGCACCTGGCCGCGCCGGAGATGGTGCGGATGGCCAAGGACGCCTACACCCACGAGTACGCGCTCCAGCTCCGCAAGGAGCAGGACGAGGGCGACCTGAGCAAGGAACTGGCCACCCGTCACGAGACGCTGTCCGGCATCCAGGCGGAGATCGCGCAGTACCAGGCGCAGATGGACACCGCCGTCGAGCGCGAGACCAACCGGGCCCAGGCGCTGGCCCGGCAGCGGTACGTGCAGGCCGAGTCGGAGGCGAAGGCGAACGCGGCGCTGCTGGAGGCGCAGGCGCTGGACATCCGCGCGGTGACCGCGTCGGAGGCGCCGGAGATCCTGGAGTACCGCTACCAGCAGCAGATCCTGGACACGCTGGAGGAGGTCGCCGACCACCTGCCGCGACTGGTCCGCATCGGCGGGCCGGGCGCCGGCACGGGTGACGGCGCGGCCGGGGTCGACTTCCTGGCGCTGGCCCGGGAGATGGTCGGCGAGCACGGCACGGAGCTGTTCTCCGAGGCGGACATGGCCGCCGTGCGGGCCCGGCTGGAGGAGGTCTCGGCGCGGATCGCCGAGCGCGAGCCGGAGATCCAGGCGCTGCGGGAGGCCGAGCGGCCCACCGTGCCGGGTGAGACGGACCCGACGGCCGCCGTCGCGGACGACACGCAGGACGTATCCGGTGTCCCGGCCGGCGGCACGGCCGAAGCGCGCACCGAGGAGGGGGCGGAATGAGCGCCACGCACAACCGCAGGTCGGTCATCACCGAAGAGGTCGCTCCCTGGAGCGACGTGCCGCGGCTCCTGCGCGGCGGCGAGGCCGGCACCATCGTGCCGGTCATCATCCCCCGTCACCTGCGTCGGGTGTGGTGGATGCTGCCCGTGTGGCTCGGCGTCTTCTCCCTGCTGGCGGGCGTCATGCTGAGCCTCCAGGACGCGGACAGCGGCGCCGGAGACGTCGCGTTCGGGGCGCTGGCCACCCTGGCGTACGTGCTCGGCGTCTTCTTCCTGCTCGCGGGCGGGCTGTGGTGGTGGCGCTCGTCGATCGTGGAGATCGAGCAGGGCACCAACGGCATCCTCACCCGCTACGGCGCCATCGTGAGCACGCTGGACCCGGGCCGCCACTACCTGTGGCACCCGTGGGAGCGGGTGGACTTCGTGGTGGACACCGCGACGGAGATCCCGTACTCGGCGCCGGTCGTCGCCTGCCCGACGCGGGAGAACGTGCCGCTGCGGTCCATCGAGTTCTTCCTGAAGTTCCGCATCACCGACGCGGTGCTGTTCGTGCGGAGCATCGGCGCCGGCAACTTCGACCTGGTGCTGTCCAGCGCGGTGCAGGACGCCATCCGGCAGCGCGGCCGCCAGGTGCAGACCGAGCGGGCGTACGACCTGCGCGGCTCGGACGTGGCTGACATGCAGGACCTGCTGAACCGTCAGCTGGACCGCTACGGCGTGCGCATCACCGGCAGCAACATCCCGGACGTGCAGCTCCCGACGCAGTATCAGCAGCACCTGTCGACCAAGGAGCGGGTCGCCAAGGAGCGGACGGCGTACGAGCAGGAGTGGGGCCTCACCCGCAAGCGCCGCATCGACGCGCTCGGCATGGACATCGAGCGGGCGAAGAAGGTGCGCGACGCGCGCATCGTCGAGGTCAAGGCCGCCCTCAACCAGGCGCGCGAGCAGGTGGCGCAGCTTCTGGAGGAGCAGGAGACGGAGGCGCAGAAGGTCCGCTTCGAGATCGAGACGCGCGGCCGCAGCGGGCTGATCTCGGCGGAGAACGAGGCCCGTGCGCAGCGCCGGCTGGCGCAGGCGTACCGGGACAACCGGGCGGTGCTCCAGTACGAACTGGCGCGGCGGCGGCTGGACGTCGGGGCGACGCTGGCCGGTTCGGCTCCGCAGCCGATCGTGGTCCGCACCGACGGGCCGGACGGCGGCGGCTCCGACTCCTCGGCGCTCACCACGCTGCTCACGGCCCAGCTCCTGCCCCGCCTGTCCGGGATGCCGGCGGCACGGGAGGCGCAGGGCGCGCTGCGCGACGGGATCGAGCAGCGCACCGCGCGGGACTGAGCCTCCGGCTCTCTCCCCCCAGCACGGCCCCGGGCGGGGCGCCGGTCGTCACCGGCGCCCCGCCCGGGTCGTTCGTCCCGCGAGGGGACGGTCAGTAGCTGCCGCCGTCGTCGTGGCCGCCGTTGACGCACACGTTGCCGAACGCGGGGTTCAGCAGGCCGATCACGCTGACGGTGTTGCCGCAGACGTTGACCGGGATGTGGATCGGGACCTGGACGACGTTGCCGGACAGCACACCGGGCGAGCCGACGGCCGCGCCCTGCGTGCCGCTGTCCGCGACGGCGCCTCCGGCGCCGGCGAGGATCACGGCGCCGGAGGCAACGGCGATGGAGGCGGCCTTCGCCAGACGTGTCATGCTGCACAGTCCTTTCGCAGAAATCGCTTGATGCGCGGGAACGCGCGCGGCGCCGGACTCCATCGGACGACGAAGTCCGTTGCCGTGAGGGCCGGTTGACCCCGGCCACCACGCATGCTTCGCGGCCCGGCCGCTCCCGGAGGGGCATCCGCCCTCACCGCCACTCTTTCGGGTGACGATCACCACCCGCGCGTGGAGTCGGACGAACATCTCTGCGGATCATCAGATGCTTCTACCCGGTCCTGCGCGGCGGGTGTGTTCAGTCGCAGCCGATCCCGTCGCCGTCCCGGTCCAGGTCGTGCGGGTCGCCGGGCCCGACCACGACGGGACCCGGCAGGTCCGAGCAGTCGACGTCCGGGCCGGGGCCGGGCGCCGCCGGAAGCCCGGCGCCGCCGTCGTCGGCGGGCGGGGCGACGGCCGCCTCCTCCCGGACCGTCTCGGTCACCTTCACCTCGACCTTCTTCGTCCGGGTCGCGGTGACGGTGGGCGCGGGTTCGGGCTCCGCGGTGACCGTCGCCGTGGCGGTGACCGTCGGTCCGGCCTCGACGGTCGCCGCCCCGGCGTCGCCTCCGCTCCCCTGCCCCTCCTCGCCGGCGGCCATCAGCAGCCCGGTGCAGGAGAAGGTGCCGAACCAGACGCCCGCGACCACGACCCAGAACTTCGCCCGGCGCCGCATCGGGCCGTTCGCGCCGGGCCGGCCGCCCGCCCGAACCGGCGGCGGCCCGAACGGCCCTCCCCGCCCACCCGTTCCGCCCGTTCCGCCCGCATAGGGATGTGTCATCTGCGACTCCCCGCACTCGGTGGCGACATTGTGTCGGCAGTGTGATGACGAGGTGACGGCCGAACACCCCGGGAGGTTGTGGCCGCTGCCGGAATCCCCTTGCCGCGCCCCCCGGACCCCGTTATCGTCACTGTGACATTTAAGGAGGTCGACGCGTGGACGTCGCGGACCTGCTCGCCCCGCTCCAGCAGCCCCTCTTCACTCTGCTGGACACCCCCGTCAGCTGGGTCGAGGTGCTCGGCTTCGGCAGCGGCGCGCTGTGCGTGTGGCTCGTCGCCCGGCAGCACATCGCCAACTGGCCGATCGGCATCGCCAACAACCTGTTCTTCATCCTGCTGTTCGCCGGAGCCGGCCTGTACGCCGACGCGGGACTCCAGGTCGTCTACATCGCCCTCGCCCTGTACGGCTGGTGGGCCTGGCTGCGGGGCGGGCCGGAGGCGGCGGCCGGACGGCTGCCGGTGAGCCGCACCGACGCCCGTACCTGGTGGGTGCTGGCACCCGCGACGCTCGCGGTCACCGCGCTGCTCACGCTGTGGCTGGCCCGTTCGACCGACTCCACCGTGCCGTTCTGGGACGCCCTGACCACCGCGCTCTCACTGGCCGCCACCTACGGGCAGTGCCGGAAGAAGCTGGAGTCCTGGTACCTGTGGATCGCGGCCGACGTCGTCTACGTCCCGCTCTACGCCTACAAGGGCCTCCACCTCACCGCGCTGCTGTACGTCGGCTTCATGATCCTGTGCGTCGTCGGCCTGCGCAGCTGGCGTGCCGAGTGGACCGCGGCCCGGACGGGCCCCGCCCCGGCCGCGCCGCTCGGGGCGGCGGCGTGACCCGGGGCGCCGCAGGGGAGTTCGCGCACGGGCTGGTGCTGGGCAAGTTCTACCCGCCGCACGCCGGCCACCACCACCTCGTGCGCACGGCCGCCGCGCGCTGCAGGCGGCTGACCGTGCTCGTGTGCGCGTCGTCCGTGGAGTCGGTCCCCCTGGCCCGCCGCGTGGCCTGGATGCGCGAGGTGCACCCCGATCCGCACGTGCGGATCGTCGGCGCGGTCGACGACGTGCCCGTCGACTACACCGACGACGCGGTCTGGGACGCGCACATGGCCGTCTTCCGAGCCGCCGTGCCCGAGCCGGTGGACGCGGTCTTCACCTCCGAGCCGTACGGCGCCGAGCTCGGCCGCCGCTTCGGCGCCGCGGCCGTGACCGTGGACCTCGACCGCACCACGCACCCCGTCTCGGGAACGGCCGTGCGCAAGGACCCGGTGGGCAACTGGCACCACCTCGCCGGGCCCGTCCGTGCGGCACTGGCCCGCCGCGTGGTCGTCGTCGGCGCCGAGTCCACCGGCACGACCACGCTGGCGCGCGCCCTCGCCGCGCACTTCCGGGCCCGGGGCGGCGTCTGGGCGGACACCCGGTGGGTTCCGGAGTACGGGCGCCGGTACAGCGAGGAGAAGTTCGCCCGCCTCCGCGCCGCCCGCCCCGGCGCCGGATTCGCCGACGTCCCGTGGCACTCGGACGAGTTCGTCGCCGTCGCCGAGCGCCAGCTCGCCGACGAGGAGAGCGCCGCGCGCACCGGCTCCCCCGTCCTCTTCTGCGACACCGACGCGCTGGCCACCACCGTCTGGCACGAGCGGTACCTCGGTCACCGCGATCCGCGGGTGGCCGCCGTCGCCGCCCGCAGCGACCACGACCTGTGGCTGCTCACCGACCACACGGGCGTGCCCTTCGAGGACGACGGCCTCCGCGACGGCGCGCATCTGCGCGCCTGGATGACTGCCCGCTTCCGCGCCGAACTGACCTCGCGCGACCTCCCGTACGTGCTCCTCGCCGGCCCGCACGAACGGCGGCTGTGCGCCGCCGTCGAAGCGGTGGACCGGCTCCTGGCCGGGCCGTGGCACTTCACCGACCCGCTGCCGGTGCACGGCTGACGGGGCACGCCCCGGGGCACCGCGACCCGAACCACCCGCGGACACTGGTAGCTTCGCCCGCATGAGTGCGACGGCAGAGGTGCGGCAGGGCGTCGTGTACGGACCGAGCGGGAAGGCGCTGGACGTTCACCGTCCGGTCCGGACGTCCTCGCCGGTGCCGGTGGTGCTGCTGTGGCACGGACGCGGACCGGACGAGCGGGACGTCCTCGCGCCGCTCGCGGGCGCGATCGCCGCGCACGGTCTGCTCGTCGCCGTGCCGGACTGGCGTCCGGACGCCCCCGACGGCGGCTGGGCCCACCTGTCGGAGTCGGTCCGCTTCACGCGGGAGCACGCGGAGACCTACGGCGGCGACGCGAACCGGATCGTGCTGGCCGGGTGGTCGCTGGGGGCGCTCGCCGGGGCCGGCGTGACGTTGCGGCCCGAGCGGGTCGGCGGGTGGCGGCCGACCGCGTTCGTCGGCATCGCCGGCCGGTACACCGTGGGCAAGCCGGAGTTGGGCATGCCCCGCTCCGCGGTGGCGGAGGTGTCGGCGGGTGCGGCGCTCCCCGCCGGCCCCGTCGAGCTCGTGCACGGCGCCGGCGACGTGACCGTGCCGCCGGAGGAGTCGCGCCGCTTCCGGGACGTGCTCGCGGCGCACGGCCACGAGGTCGCCCTGACCGAGCCGGACGCGGACCACGCGGGCGTGCTGGGCACGGCGTACGATCCGGCGCGCGACCGCTGCGTACCCGCCCACGACGAGGCCGCGGCCCGGGGCCTGCGGGCGAGCGCGGCCGCGGTGGCACGTGCGGCAGGCGTCGCGCCGGGTCCCCGGCCGGCTCGCTGACGGCAACCTCACGAGGCGGTAACCCCGCGGACGGAAGTCTTGACGGCGATGGGCGGGGACTCTAGCTTCTCCGCATGCAAACGTTTGACCAAGATCCCCGGACTTTCTGCGCAAACGATTGTCCAACCGCCGGGTTCCCCACGCCCCTCCCGGTGCACCGCACGTGGTGACCATCCGGGACGTCGCCGCCGAAGCCGGCGTCTCCATCACCACCGTCTCCCGGGCGCTCAACGAGAGCGGCCGGGTGGGACGCGCGACCCGCGAACGGGTGCTGAACGCCGCCCGCCGGCTGGGCTACGAGCCGAACGACCTGGCCCGCAGCCTGCACGGCAAGGCGACCGGCACGATCGCGGTGCTCGTCCCCGACATCACCAACCCCTTCTTCCCCGAACTCGTCAAGGGCGTGCAGGAGGTCGCCACCGCGCACCAGAAGCTGCTGCTGCTCTGCCAGACCTCCGAGGACAGCGAGATCGCCGTGCAGGAGCTGCTGCACCTGCGGCGCAAGCGGGTGGACGGGGTGGTCCTGGTCGGCGGGCTGGCCGCGAGCGAGCAGCTGGACGCGGCCCTCGCCGGGCTGCCGGTCGTCGCCGTGGACCGGGACACGACCGTCGACGGCTCCCGGGTGGTGCGCAGCGACCACCGGCGCGGCGGACGGCTGGCGACCGAACACCTCATAGAGCTGGGCCACGAGCGGATCGCGCACGTCCGCGGCCCCGCCCACCTCTCCGTCGCCCAGGACCGGCACGACGGCTACCGGGAGGCGCTGGAGGAGGCCGGGCTGCCGTACGACGCGTCCCTGGTCGTCGAGGGCGGCTTCCTGGAGGAGGGCGGCTACGACGGGCTGCGCGCGCTGCGCCGCCGCCGGCGCCCGTTCACGGCCGTGTTCTGCGGCAACGACCTGATGGCCATCGGGGCGCTGCGCGCCCTGGAGAACGTCGGCCTCGCCGTGCCTGACGAGGTGAGCGTCGTCGGCTTCGACGACATCCACCTGGCGTCGTACCTGCGGCCCGGTCTGACGACCGTTCACCAGCCGATCCAGACCCTCGGCCGCAGGGCGGCCGCCCTGCTCATCGGGAGCGCCATGAACGACGGACAGCCGGCGAGCGAGGTGCTCGACGTGCACATCGTGCGGCGGCAGACCACCGCACGCCACCGCCGTACGGAGGTGCGCTGATGGGCTCCGTGACCGTGCTCGGCAGCCTGAACGTCGACCTCGTCACGAGCGTGCCGCGGCTGCCCGGACGCGGCGAGACCGTCGCCGGCGGGCGGCTGCACCGGCTGCCGGGCGGAAAGGGCGCCAACCAGGCGGTGGCGTGCGCCCGCGCGGGCGCGACGGTCCGGATGGTCGGCGCCGTCGGCACCGACGAGGGCGGGGACCTGCTGCTGCGGGCGCTGGCCCGGGAGGGCGTGGACACCACCGCCGTCCGGCGGCGGGCGGACGTGCCCACCGGAACGGCCACGATCCTCGTCGAGGACGGCGGCGAGAACATGATCGCCGTCACGACCGGCGCCAACGGGCACCTCGGGGACGAGGACACGGCCGCCGCCTGCGACCGGCTCGGCCCCGGCGACGTGCTGCTGCTGCAGTGCGAGGTGCCGCTCGGCGTGGTGCGCCGGGCCGGACGGCTGGCGGCGGCCCGCGGTGCGACGGTGGTGCTCAACGCGGCGCCCGCGCCGCCGCCGGACGCACTCGGCCTGCCGCTGCCGGAACTCGACGTGCTGCTGGTCAACGAGCACGAGGCCCGCCTGCTGGCCTCCGCCGGGACCGGGACCGGGGGCGAGCCGGGGGCGGACTCCGCCGAGGGGGCGGCCCGCGCACTGGCCGCTCGCAACGGCTGCCTCGTCGTCGCCACTCTCGGCGCCCGCGGCGCCCTGGCCACGCGGGGCGGCGCGCCGGAGGTCTTTCCCGCACCACGGGTGGAGGCCACCGACACCGTGGGAGCCGGGGACGCCTTCGCCGGCTACCTCGCCGCCGACCTCGCCCGGGGAGCCGACCCGCACGCGGCGATCACCACGGCGGTCCTCGCGGCCTCCCTCGCCGTCACCCGCCCGGGGGCCCAGGAGGCCACGCCCCGGCACGACGAAGTCCGCAGCATCCGCAGCACCCCCTCGCCGGAAGGATCCTGAATGCGCATCACCCTGGGCAACGACCACTGCGGTCTCGGCCTCAAGGACCACGTCAAGGAGGTACTGGACCGGATGGGCGTCGAGGTGACCGACGTCGGCACGCACACCGCGGACCCGGTCGACTTCCCCGACATCACCCGCCTGGTGTGCGACCCGGTCCGGCGCGGGGAGGCGGACCGCGGCGTGCTGCTCTGCGGGACGGGCGTCGGCGCGTGCATCGCCGCCAACAAGATCCCCGGCATCCGCGCGGCCCTGTGCCACGACACTTTCTGCGCCCACCAGAGCGTCGAGCACGACGACGTCAACGTGCTCGCCATGGGCGCCTGGATCATCGGCCCGGTCACGGCCGAGGAGGTCCTGCGCAGCTATCTGAACGCCACCTTCAGCACCGAGGAGCACTTCCGCCGGCGCGTCGCCAAGCTCCACCGCATGGAGCTGGACGGCGCCCGGGAACTGACCACCGCCACCGCAGACCCGCACCGACCCGCACCACGGAGTGATGCCTGATGACGGACCAGCAGGCGACCGCCGCCGGCGAGACCCTCACCTATCCCGAACCGCCGCCACGACTGCGTAGACGCCTCACCCTGGTGGGAGCGGTCGGCGTCCTCGGCCCCGGCGCGATCATCGCCTCCGCCAACATCGGCAGCGGCGAGATGATCTTCGCCTCGCGCGGCGGCTCCATATTCGGCTACACGCTCATCTGGGCGTTCGTCGTCGCCGCCGTCACCAAGGCCGCGCTGGCGTACTCGATGAACCGCTACATGGTCGTGGCCGGCGAACACCCGATGACCCGCTGGGCGACGGTCTTCCCCGGCCCGCGCGGCTGGTTCCCCCTCGTCTTCGGCGCCACCTCGATCGCGGTGATCCCCTCCTGGGTCAGCGGCCTGGGCCTGGGCATCGGCGACCTGATCGCCGAGACCGGCGTCGGCACCGGGGCGCTGTGGGCGTCCCTGCTGATCGTCCTGTCCGCCGTCCTGTCGTGGGTGGGCGGCTACGCGAAGCTGGAGATGGCGCAGACCGTCATCGTCGGCTTCATGCTGCTCGCCGTCGCGATCAGCGTGGTGGTGCTGCAACCGGACTGGCTGGGCGCGCTGAAAGGTTTCTTCCCGAGCGTTCCCGAATACGCCGGCTGGCTCCAGGCCGACTACCCGGAGATCGCGGAGCGTTCGGTATGGCTGGAGATCGGTGCCTACCTCGGCGCGATCGGCGGCGGCACGTACGACTACATCGGCTACACCGGCATGCTCCGTGAGAAGAAGTGGGGCCTGCTCGCCCACCGTCAGGTGCACGCCTTCAGCGAGCGCTACGAGGACGCCGGGCGCGGCGGCAGGCAACTGCCGCTGTCCGCCGACCCGGAGGAGGCGCAGAAGGCCCGGGCCTGGTCCCGTGCGCCGATGGGCGACGCGCTCCTGTCCTTCTCCGCGATCACCGTCTTCGCCATCATGTTCATGATGAACGGCGCGTCGCTGCTGTCGGAGTCCCGCAAGGTGCCCGACGGGCAGCAGACCCTCACCCACCAGGCCGGGTTCCTCACCGCCGTCCACCCCATGTTCGAGTACCTGTACTTCGTCGCCGTCTTCTTCGCCTTCTTCGGCTCGCTGTACGCCTTCTGGGAGATGTACAGCTACACCGCCTACGAAAGCCTCGGCGCAGTGTCGGAGAAGGTGCGCCTGGCCGGGCAGCGTGCCGTCCGCCCGTACCTGTACGTCTACCTGCTCGCCGCCTCGCTGCTGCTGGTGTGGACGATCGGCGAGGTCGTCGTCATCGTCACCCCGGCGTCGGTCCTCGGCGGCCTGCTGATGAGCGGCGTGTTCTGCCTGGCCCTGGTGTGGACGGAGAAGAAGGTACTGCCCAAGCAGTACCGGCTCGGCACCGCGGCACGCTGGTGGGTGATCCTCTCGGGTCTCTTCCTGGCCTTCCTCGGCTGCGTCTCGACCTGGCAGCTCTTCGCGTAGGGAGAACGACGATGACGATCCGTCCCGGAAGTGCCGTCGCGGCCGCGTGCCTGGTGCTGCTGTCCGTCCTGCGCTTCAGCGAGCAGGCGTACGGCCTCGCGGCGCTCTTCGCCCTCCTCGCCCTGATCGCCCTGGCGTTCGGTGCCCGCGCGCCCCGCACCACGCCGCCTGCCTCGGCCGCGCCCCCGCCCACCGAGGCCGTGCGCGCGGCGGCGGCCGTGCACGACCGCAACCACCGCACCTGGCGCACCATCGCCGTCTTCGGCCTGGCGGTGAGCGTGGTCGGGGCGTTCACCTTCCCGCCCATGGCGCTGGTGGTGGCCGCACTGGCGGGGTACTCCGTCCTCCGGATGCGCCGGTCGCGGCGCTCCGCCCACCTCCTGGAAGGAACGATCAGCTGACATGAACGTCGGATTCGTCGGCCTCGGCAATCTGGGCCTGCCCCTCGTACGCACCCTGCTGCGCGGCGACTGGCCGGTGACGGTCTTCGACCCCGCCGCGGAGCGCGTCGCGGAGTGCGTCCGGGCCGGGGCCGCCGAAGCCGGCTCCCCCACCGGACTCGCCGACCGCGACCTGCTCGTGCTGGCCGTCCCCGACGACGCGGCGGTGAACGGTGTGCTGAGCGGGCGCGACGGCGTGCTGGCCCGCATGGCGCCCGGCTCCGTCGTCGTCCTGCACAGCACGGTGCTGCCGCGCACGGCCGTCACCCTCGCCGAGGAGGGCGCCCGGCACGGCGTCGGCGTGCTGGACGCGCCGGTGAGCGGCGGCCCCGAACGCGCCGGCACCGGCGACCTCACCGTCATGGTGGGCGGTGAGGAGGATCACGTCGCCCGGGCCCGGCCCCTGCTGGAGGCGGTCGGCTCGCACGTGCTGCACGTCGGGCCGTCCGGCGCCGGCTCGGCCGCCAAGCTCGCCAACCAGCTGATGATGTTCAGCGCCCTGGCCGGCGCGCACGAGGCCCTCGCCCTGGCCGCCGCCTGCGGAGTGCCGGAGGACGACGTGCTGGAGATCGCCAGCACCGGCCTCGGCGACTCCTGGGTGGCCCGCAACTGGGGCTTCTTCGACCGGATGGCCGCCGACTACGACCGCGTGGGCACGCCGGTGAGCGAACGTTCGTGGAGCAAGGACCTGTGGGACGTGGTCGCCGCCGCCCGGGACACCGGTCTGCGGCTTCCGGTGGCCGGCCTGCTCTCCCAGCACCTCTCCGACGTGGTCGAGGACCACGCCCGCCGGGAGGCGTCGTCCTAGCTCCCTGACACGCCCCTTCCCATGAGGCGGGGTGGAGGGCGCATACTGAGGGCCCATGACGAAGCCCACCGCGCCCCGGCGCCACCTCCCCACCAGTCCGTTCGCCCCCGCCGTCGTGGCGGCCGTCGAGGAGTACGCGGCCGGAGACCGCGTCTCGCACGACCGCTACGGCCTCGGCCGCGTCCTCAGCGTCGGCCACGACGACGCCCTGATCGTCGACTTCGGGTCGCATCAGGCCCGGATCGTCACCCCGTACAAGGGGATGGACAAGCTCTGACGGCGTCGAGCCTCCACTCGAAGCACCAGGAACCGTCCACCCCGGCGTACGCCCCGAAGTTCGGGATGCGCCGATAGCCGGAGCGCTCGTAGAACCGGACGGCGGCAGGCTGTCCGTCGCCGGTCTCCAGCCGCAGCGCGGACCAGCCCTGCCCCCGCGCCCCTTCCTCGAGCGCGGCGAGCACGCCGTCAGCCACGCCCGTTCCGCGCGCCTCCGGGACGACGTACCTGCGCTTCACCTCGCCGATCCCGTCGTCGAGGGCGCGCAGACCGCCGCAGCCGACCGGCCGCGCGTCGTCGTCCCACGCCACGAAGAACGCGGCGACGTCCGCCGCGGTCGGCGGCGTCCCGGGCTCGCTGTCCGGCCTGCCGTGGAGCGCCGCGCTCTCCGCCCGCTGTCCGGCCCGGAGCGCCCCCGCGTCCGGGTGCGCCCATGCCACCTGCCCGATCCTCTGCCCCCGCCTGTGCCCGGCGGTCGTTTCACCGGCGTGAACATCGCGTTCCGGCGGTTCACCCGTTCGCAGGAAATCCGCTGGTCGCAGGCATCCCGGGGGGCCTCTCATCCGGTATGGTCGACGGTATGGCAACCAAGAAGTACACCGTGACCCTCCCCGAGGAACTCGCCGAGGCCATCCGCGCCGAGGTCGGCACCGGCGGCTTCAGCCGCTACGTCACGCAGGCCATAGAGCGCCAGCACGAACGCGACCGGCTGAACGAGGCCGTGGACTGGTGGGAGTCCGAGTACGGCGAGGTCACCGAGGCGGAGATGCGCGAAGCCGAGGCCGAGCGTCGGGAGATCGAGCGCATGCACGCCGAGCGCGCCCGGGCCCGGCATGCCGACGACCACGCTCCCGTCGCACACGAGAAGGCGGCGTGACGGTGCGCGGAGAGGTGACGTACCTGCTCGACTGCGAAGGTCTCTCCCAGTGGGTTTCCGGCGACCGCCGCATGGGCCTGCGACTCAAGGACGCCGCCAAGGCGGACATTCGCGTACTGACCACGTCCATGACGCTGATCGAGGCGTACGACATGAAGACCTACCGTCCCGCCTGGCACTGGGCGCTCTCCCGCCTCCACGTCGAACCGGTCACCGAGGCCGTCGCCGAGGAAGCGGTCGCACTCCTCCGCGACGCAGGACTGCACGGCCACACGTACGCCATCGACGCCGCGCTGGCCGCCGTCGCCCTCCGCCAGCCCGGCCCCGTCACGGTCTTCACCTCCGACGAGGACGACATGCGCAAGCTCTGCGGCGAACGCGCCGTCGTCGTGAAGCTCTGACCGTGTACGCGCTGCGCGTACGAACCCGCCTCATCGGGCATCTGGCAGGAGAGGCATTGAGCAGCATCACCGTGGGGCCGAGCCACTTGCGCCGGGTGAAGAGCAGCCACAGCGGTTCGGACGGCGGCGACCGTGTCGAGGTCGCCGCCACGCCCGGCGCGGTCCACGTGCGCGACTCCAAGGACCATCACGGCCCCCGGCTCCGCTTCCCCGCCCACGGCTGGTCCGCCTTCCTCTCCTACGCGGGGCGGCACACGGCCGCCTGAGCCGGCCCTCGCCGCCGCTCACAGGTCCTCGGGCAGCAGGCGGAAGGAGCTGTGGCCGGTCAGCGGCCGCATCATCCGGAAGTGGCGGTCCGTCGTGAACACGGCGTCCGTACGGTAGGCGGCGGCCAGGGCCACGTTCATCGCGTCGGCGAGCCCGACGCCGCGGCCCTGGCCGGCGTCCCGGTAGCCCTGCATGACGGCGACGGCGGTTCCGACGTGCGGTGCCACGTCGGCGATCTCGAAGCGCTTCAACGCCGCGTAGCGTTCCACGAAGCGGAGTGCCGCCACGGCCTTGTCCGCCCCTGACCGCTGGGAGATCAGGTAGTCGAGCTCCCCCAGGACGAGAGGGGAGATGACGAGGTGGCCGATGGCGCCCAGCGCCTTGCGGTGGGCCTCATGGCCGCTCAGCTTCGGGTCGAGCATCCGGTACAGCGCGTTGGTGTCCGCGATGGCGAGTTCGGTCACGAACCCATCCCTCGGAGCGTGTCGTCGATCTCGTCGTCGGTGAGGTCCGGCAGGTCCAGGTCGGGAAGCTCGATGTCTCCCATCGGACCGACGGGATGAGGCGGGACGTCCTCGGTGACGTAGGGGCGGACGGTCGCCACCGGGCGCCCGTTCTTCGTCACGGTGATCGTCTCGCCCGCTTCGGCAGCGGCCAGTATGCGGGAGGAGTGCTGGTTGAACTCGCGCGCCGTGGCTTCCATGTACTACACGGTAGTACATGGAAAGGTGCCACGTGCTCCCCCGAGGACGCCGACCCCTGCCGCGGCACCACCAGGAGCGGATGCCCAGCAGGCCGGACCGTATGCGCGGGTCACGGCGTGATGAATGGCACCGAGTGCCACCTGTTCCGGGGAAGGGTGTCACCCTCTACGATCTCGGCATCCGGTCCGGAAGAGAGCAGGGAGCCGTATGTTGCGCAAGGTGCTCGTGGCCAACCGGGGCGAGATCGCCATCAGGGCGTTCCGCGCCGCCTATGAGCTGGGTGTCTCGACCGTCGCCGTCTATCCGTACGAAGACCGCAACTCCCTGCACCGTGCCAAGGCGGACGAGGCGTACCAGATCGGCGAGCCCGGGCACCCCGTTCGGGCGTACCTGTCGGTGGACGAGGTGGTGAAGGCGGCCCGGAAGGCCGGGGCCGACGCCGTCTACCCCGGTTACGGCTTCCAGTCGGAGAACCCGGAGCTGGCGCAGGCCTGCGAGGACGCGGGCATCAAGTTCGTCGGCCCGCCCGCCCACGTGCTCCAGCTGACCGGGAACAAGGCGCGCGCCGTGGCGGCGGCCCGCGAGGCGGGCGTGAGCGTGCTGCGATCGTCCGAGCCGTCCGCCGACGTGGACGCCCTCGTCGGGGCGGCCGACGACATCGGCTTCCCCGTCTTCGTGAAGGCCGTCGCCGGTGGCGGCGGGCGCGGCATGCGCCGCGTGGAGCAGCCGGAAAAGCTGCGCGAGTCCGTCGAGGCGGCGATGCGCGAGGCCGAGTCCGCCTTCGGCGACCCGACGGTCTTCCTCGAAGAGGCCGTGGTCAAGCCGCGCCACATCGAGGTGCAGATCCTCGCCGACGCCTCCGGCGACGTCGTCCATCTGTACGAGCGCGACTGCTCCGTGCAGCGCCGCCACCAGAAGGTCGTCGAGATCGCCCCCGCGCAGAACCTCGACCCCGAGGTGCGGCAGCGGATCTGCGGCGACGCCGTGGCGTTCGCCCGGCACATCGGCTACGTCAACGCCGGCACCGTCGAGTTCCTGCTGGACGAGCGCGGGCGGCACGTCTTCATCGAGATGAACCCGCGCATCCAGGTCGAGCACACCGTGACCGAGCAGGTCACCGGACGCGACCTGGTCATCGCCCAGCTGCGCGTCGCGGCCGGCGCCACGCTGAGCGAGCTGGGCTACACGCAGGACGCCATCCGCACGACCGGCGCCGCCCTGCAGTGCCGCATCACCACCGAGGACCCGGCGAACGGCTTCCGCCCCGACACCGGCTTCATCAGCGCCTACCGCTCCCCCGGCGGCCCGGGGGTGCGGCTGGACGGCGGCACCACCCACACCGGCGCCGAGACCAGCGCGCACTTCGACTCCATGCTGGTGAAGCTCACCTGCAACGGAGAGAGCTGGGAGACCGCCGTACGCCGTGCTCGGCGCGCCATCGCCGAGTTCCGCATCCGGGGCGTGGCCACGAACCTCCCGTTCCTCGCATCCGTGCTGGACCACCCCGACTTCTCCGAGAGCCGGGTCACCACCTCCTTCATCGACGAGCACCCGGAGCTGCTGGAGGCCCGCAAGCCCGCCGACCGCGGCACCCGGCTGCTGCACTACCTGGCCGACGTGACCGTGAACCGCCCGCACGGCCCCCGTCCGCAGGTCGCCGACCCGGCGCTCAAGCTGCCCGCCGTCGACCTGAACGCGCCCGCCCCGGACGGCTCCCGGCAGCTGCTGCGCGAGCTGGGCCCGGAGCGGTTCGCGGAGCGGCTGCGGCAGCAGAAGGCGGTGGCGGTCACCGACACCACCTTCCGCGACGCGCACCAGTCGCTGCTGGCCACCCGGGTGCGCACCCGCGACCTGCTGGCCGTCGCCCCGCACGTCGCGCGCATCGCGCCGCAGCTCCTCAGCCTGGAGTGCTGGGGCGGGGCGACGTACGACGTGGCGCTGCGCTTCCTCGCCGAGGACCCGTGGGAACGGCTCGCGGCGCTGCGCGAGGCCGCGCCCAACCTCTGCACCCAGATGCTGCTGCGCGGCCGCAACACCGTCGGCTACACGCCGTACCCCACGGAGGTCACCAGCGCCTTCGTCGCGGAGGCCGCGGCCACCGGCATGGACGTCTTCCGCATCTTCGACGCGCTCAACGACGTGTCGCAGATGCGCCCGGCGATCGACGCCGTGCGCGAGACCGGCACCTCGGTCGCGGAGGTCGCGCTCTGCTACACGGGGGATCTCTCCGACCCGTCCGAGCAGCTCTACACCCTCGACTACTACCTGCGGCTCGCCGAGGAGATCGTCGAGGCCGGGGCGCACGTGCTGGCCATCAAGGACATGGCCGGGCTGCTGCGCCCGCCGGCCGCGCGGAAGCTCGTCACCGCGCTGCGCGAACGGTTCGACCTGCCGGTGCACCTGCACACCCACGACACGGCGGGCGGCCAGCTCGCCACCCTCATCACCGCCATCGACGCGGGCGTGGACGCGGTGGACGCCGCGGTGGCCTCGATGGCCGGCACGACCAGCCAGCCGTCGCTGTCGGCGCTGGTCGCGGCGACCGACCACACCGAACGGGCCACCGGACTGGACCTGGCCGCCGTCGGCGACCTGGAGCCGTACTGGGAGGCCGTCCGCAAGATCTACGCCCCCTTCGAGGCCGCACTGCCCTCCCCCACCGGGCGCGTGTACCAGCACGAGATCCCCGGCGGGCAGCTCTCCAACCTGCGCCAGCAGGCCATCGCGCTCGGGCTGGGCGACCGTTTCGAGCTGATCGAGGACTGCTACGCCGCCGCCGACCGGATGCTGGGCCGGCTGGTCAAGGTCACCCCGTCCTCCAAGGTCGTCGGCGACCTGGCGCTGCACCTGGTCGGCGCGGGCGTCGAACCGAAGGACTTCGAGTCCGCCCCGGGGAAGTTCGACGTGCCGGACTCGGTGATCGGCTTCCTGCGCGGCGAGCTGGGCGACCCGCCCGGCGGCTGGCCCGAGCCGTTCCGCACGCGTGCTCTTCAGGGCCGCAAGCCGGGCGCCGAGTCCGTGCCGCTGTCCGGGGAGGACCGCGACGGGCTGCGCGACGACCGACCCGGCACGCTCAACCGGCTGCTCTTCCCCGGCCCGGACAAGGAGTTCCGCGAGCACCGCAGCTCCTACGGCGACACCTCGGTCCTCACCAGCAAGGACTTCTTCTTCGGCCTCGAACCGGACATCGAGCACACCGCCGAACTGGAGCCCGGCGTCACCCTGCTGATCCAGCTGGAGGCCATCTCCGAGCCGGACGAGACCGGTCACCGCACCGTCCTGACCACGCTCAACGGTCAGCTCCGCCCGGTGTCGGTCCGCGACCGGTCGGTGACCACGGACGTGAAGGTCGCGGAGAAGGCGGACACCTCCAACGACCGCCACATCGCCGCCCCGTTCGCGGGCGCGGTCACCCTCCAGGTCGGCGAGGGCGACGAGGTGACGGAGGGCGACACCGTCGCCACCATCGAGGCGATGAAGATGGAGGCCTCCATCACCGCCCAGCGCTCCGGCACCGTCTCCCGCCTCGCCATCGGCAAGGTCCAGCAGGTCGAGGGCGGCGACCTGCTGATCGAGCTGAACTGACCCGCACGGCCGGGGCACGGCGGACCACCCGCCGCGCCCCGGCCGTCCACGCGACGGCGAGACCTCGTCAGCGCGTGCAGTCGCGGCCGGGTTCGCACTGCCAGCCGGAGAAGCCGCCCTCCTGCGGATGCTCCAGGGCGTGGTCGAACTGGATGAGGCCCCAGGCCACCCAGGCGAGGAAGACGACGCAGAGGGCGAGTCCGGCCCACAGGGCGTACTGCTTGCCCCGGCTGCTGGGACGCGGTGTTTCGCGGTCCGCCGGCTCGTCCCCACCCCGCCTCTCGGTGGCGTCGGTCGCCGGCAGTTCGCCCAGCTCGCTCATGGTTCCTCCCCCTTGGCCGTCGGCTCCGTGCCGAACCTACCGGCCGACGGGCCACGACGAACCGGCCGGCCGCCGTATCCCGACGGCGGCCGGCCCGTTGGTGTGCGGGAGGGAGCGGTCAGCAGTGGCGGGGCTTGAGCCAGGAGCACTCCACGTGGGCCGGGGGTTCGCCGTTCCGCGCGGTGGGCGGTGTGATGCGGCGGGTGCCGTCCTCTCCATGCGAGGCGAGGGTGACCGCGATGGCGTCCTCGATGCCCTTCACCGAGGAGGCCAGGTAGTTGTTGAGCAGGATGCTGAAGACCAGCTCGCGGCCGTCGGCGTCGGTGACGTACCCGGAGAGGCCCGAAGCGCCGGTCAGCGAACCGGTCTTGGCGTGGACGTTGCCCGCGGCCGGGGTGTCGCACATGCGGGAGCGCAGCGTGCCGCCGACCATGCGGTCGGACTCGCAGGCGACGGGCAGCGAGGCGTACCACGCGTCGAACCAGGGCGCGTCGCGCACGGAGACCAGGAGCTGGGCGAACTCCGCGCTGGGAATGTTGTTCATGCGGGACAGCCCGGAGCCGTCGACCTGGCGGAGGGTGGAGGTGTCGACGCCCTCCTTGGCGAGGTAGTCCTCGATCGCGGAGAGGCCGGCGTCCCAGGTGCCCTCCCCCGCGACCTCGTGGCCGACGGCCTTGGTGAGCACCTCGGCGTGGTTGTTGTTGGACAGCTTCATGAAGGGGACCAGCAGGTCCTCCAGCTTCATGGAGTCGTGCGCGGCGAGGACGTCGGCGTCGTCGGGCGCGGCGCGGCCGAGGCGGGTGTCGCCGTGGACGCGGACGCCGTGGTCGGCGAGGGCGTCGGCGAAGACGGCCGCGGCGAGGCCGGTGGGCTCCCACACTGCCGTCCAGGAGCGGGTCGGGTTCGCCCCGACGGGGATGTCGCCGTCGATGACGAGCGTGTTGTTGCCGTGCTCGCGGTCGATGGAGAGGGTGTCGGTCTCGCCCTCGGCGACGGTGGTGCCGCGCACGTCGACCGTCACGTAGTCGTTGGGCGGGGTGACCGTGACCTTGGGTTCGTCGCCGGGTTCGTCGCCCGGTGCGGCCTCGACGTAGACGGTGCCGGCGTCGTAGTCGGTGTCGGGGGCGACGGTCAGCGGTGAGATCTGCGAGGAGTAGTACGCGGACTCGTCGTCGGCGGCCCAGGAACGGCCGAGACGCCGGTCGTCGAACCGGGTGTCGTCGGCGACCAGGTCGCCGAACACGTGCTTGATGCCGGAGTCGGCGACCTCCTCGGCGAGCTTGTCGTAGTCCTTCGCCAGGATCGTCGGATCGCCCGTACCGCGCAGGTAGAGGTCGCCGCGCAGCACGCGCCCGCGCTGCCGCCCGTCGGCGAGGACGTCGGTGCGGAAGCGGTGATCGGTCCCCAGCAGCGCGGTGGCGGCCACGGAGGTGGCCAGCTTCGTGTTGGAGGCGGGCATCAGCCGGTCGCCGGACTCGTGTGCGTACAGCACGTCGCCGCTCTCGGCGTCCTGCACGACCACGCTCGCCGCGCCACCGTCGAGGCGTTCGTCGGCGAGGATGCGGTCGATCGCGCCCGCAAGCGCGGTGCCCTGCGGCGTGTCGGTGTCGGCGCCCGCGGGCGGTCCTCCGCTCAGCGTCAGCGCCAGCCCGGCGGCGACCACCCACACTCCGGCACGTGTACGGGACTTCAGCTCGGAACCTGGTCTCGTCATAGCTCGCCAGCATCCCGGACGTCGGCGCCGCGCGACAGATGCGGGACGCACCCGGGTTACACCCGAGGCGGCCGGAGAGTGGGGGTCTCCTTCGATCCCGCCGCACGGGCGGGATCGCGCGGCCGGAGTCGGCTGTACCGTCCCGTCGCGCCTGGCGCCCCGGCTGCGCCCGGAACGCCGCCACGGCACGGAAGGCACTTCCCCTCAGCCATCCCTCAAGGAGAGACGTGAAACGTCATCTGCTGCGCGGCCTGCTCGCGTCCCTGCTCGTCCTCTTCACCGCGATGATGTCCGGTCCCGCGCAGGCCCAGGCGGCCGGAGACGGAGACGGCGACGGCCTCGACGACGCCCTGGAGGACACCCTCGCCGCCCGGCACTTCCCCTGGGTCTGGTTCGACAGCGGCGAGGACTCGGGCTGCACCGACCCGGCGACGAGCAGCAACCCGGGCACCGCGCTCGCCCGGGTCAGACCCCACCCCGCAGACCCGGGCAAGATCGCCATCATGTACACGATCCTGTACCGGCAGGACTGCGGCGACTGGTTCGGCGGCGGGCACTCCGGCGACGTCGAGCCGTTCGCCCTGACGCTCGCTCCCCGGGCCGACTGCCCGAACGGCTACGGCGCCTTCGCGCTGAAGACGACCGCCCACCAGGGCACCGCCTTCGAGCACACCGACGAACGCCTGCTGGGCAACGACTGCTCCTGGGGCCGGGACGCCGGCGGCTCCCCCTACGTCGCCCGGATCTACTCGGCCGAGAACAAGCACGGCAACTACGCCTCGCTCGGCTCGTGCGAGGACGGGGCGCTGGGCAACGACCACTGCTCGGAGAGCTTCACCCGGCAGTACGCGGTCCACAACGTGGGCGAGGACGGGGCCCGGCGCATCGACGAACTGTCCGGCCACCAGTTCCCCGGCGAGTACGCCTGGTCCCCGGTGCCGTTCAGCGGCAGCCTCGACCGGGGCAGTGACGCGGGCATGATCCGCACCAAGCTCCTCAGCGACGGCCTCCTGGCCCGGGGCTTCTGACCCGCCCGCTTCCCGTGAGGGTCCCGTCCCCCGACGGGACCCTCACGTCCGTCGTCCCGACGAAGCCTGCGGTCCTGGCCCCTGGACGCGAAGCGCGTGCCGAGCCTGCCGACTTGTGGCAATGACCAGCGGCGCCCTCCCGTGGAAGCCTGATCACGTCGGCGCCGGGGTGCGGGAACCCTCTTCTCCCCGGCCGGTCGGAACCACAGGGGGTGAGACGGTGAGGCGGGGCTTCCAGGTCGAGGCGGGCCTGTCACTGGGGCTTGGCGTGTTCGCCCTGCTGTCGTCGGCCCTCACCCTCCTCCCCGGAGAACCGCTGCTTCTCGGCGGGCCGGTGTCGGCGGTGCTGGTCCTGCCGCTGTTCCTTCTCGGGTTCCTCGCGATGGTGCGCTGGTGGGGGCTCTCGTCCACGGGAGTGCGTGGAGAAGGTGGGCTGAAGCGGCAGGCGTTCCGATGCCTTCCGGTCGCGGTGCAGGTCGGCCTCGCCGGGTGCTTCCTGACGGGCCTCGCCCTCCTGGCCGGCGGAATGCTGACCGGGAGCGGGCTTCACCCATCGGGGAGCGAGGACGGAAGGTACTACGCGCTCCGGTCCGACCACACCGGTCGCGAGCGGTTCGAGGTGTCCGAGGAGCAGTATGACGAACTCCGCAAGCAGAACGGGCGGGCGATACACGCCGCCATGGGCCTGTTCGGCATCGGAGCCGGCACCATGGCGCTGATCGTGGGACAGCTTCACCCGTCGAAGGACCGCCGAGCGCCCTCTTCCCGCTCCGGTGGAGTCCCGTCCGAGTCCGGCCCACGCACCTCTCGGAGGAGGCGCCGGAATGCCGGGACTTGAGAAGAGCGCCGACGGCGCCCGGACGTTTCTCACAGGCCGGCAGAGGCCACGAGCAAGCGTCATCCGTAGGCCGTTTTTCACCTGGTTCTGCCTGGCATGCGGCATCGTGGCGTACGGGTTCGTTCTCTGGATTCCTCTGTCACGTCCCCAGGAGCAGATTGCGGCACCGCTGATGCTTGCCTGGGCACCTCTGCTCTTCTGGCTCCTCGGCTGGAACTCGGCGATCCGCTACACGACGACCCACGTGTCGGTCACGAACGTGCTGGTGATCACCACCGTCGCGTGGCGCGACGTTGCCGAGGTGACATGCGACGAGGGGCTGGGCATTCGCGTGCGGGACGGGAGCGAGTTGAGTTCGATCGCCTTCGGCGGCTCGTTGACCGGCGCCTTCACCGGATACCCGACCTACCGCAAGGCGTACCTGCGGCTCCGGGACGCCCACCTGGAGGTCGTCAGGACGGGTATCGGGGAGAGCTCCGGACCCCAGCGCCGGTTCACCCTGGAGTGGCGTCGGCCTCTCGCCGCGGTCGCGGCCGTCTACGGCACTGTCCTGCTCGCCATCGCCGCGAGCCGGTGAACCGGGGCATGGCGCGGCCACGTCGGCGCCGGCCACGACGGTTTTCCGCCCGGCTGCGGCCATCTCCGTGTGTGGGGAAGGCAACGGCATTACCTTCCCCACACCCGGAAACGCCGTT
Organism: Streptomyces sp. CNS606; assembly: GCF_000426325.1. Taxonomy (NCBI): domain Bacteria; kingdom Bacillati; phylum Actinomycetota; class Actinomycetes; order Kitasatosporales; family Streptomycetaceae; genus Streptomyces; species Streptomyces sp. CNS606. The sequence goes on along the minus strand of NZ_AUFD01000013.1, from coordinate 118,663 downwards.
CCTGCGCGTCTACGCCTCCCGCCGGGCCCGGGTGGAGACATGGCGCGCTTTCGCATGGGCCTCGCTATGGCGAGCGGAGATCCAGCTCGGCCCACACCGTCTTGCAAGGCGCTGGCCGGAGTTCGACGCCCCAGCGGTCGGCGAGGGCGCGGACGATGACGAGTCCGCGGCCGGTCTCCGCCAAAGCGTCAGCCCTGCGAGCCGGGCCGGGCGGCAGCCGGTCGAACCGCGCGTCGACCACCTCGACGCGAAGCCGTTCCGCGTCGTCGAGGGCCAGTCGCAACCGGAAGTCCCGTCCCGGCACGCGCCCGTGCTGGACGGCGTTCACGGCCAGCTCGGCCACGACGTGCGCGACGGCACCGGAGGCGGCGGAGTCGTAGCCCCAGCCCCACTCGGCGAGTTGCTGAACGGAGAGCCGACGTGCGAGCCGTGCGCCACGGCGGGTGGCGGACAACTGCACGGAGAACTGACGACCCGTTACGGGGGAACTTTGACGATTCACGTCACCCAGCGTGTCCGTCCACCTCTACGGTGAACAGTGATTCCGCCCGTACGCACGGTCACCGTCCGGCTGCCGTCCGGTTGTGTCCGGGCTGCACAGCGTGACGGCGTGCGGGCAGCGGTGGTTGAGCACAGCCGGGACATGGAGGTGGGCATGGAGGACGGGACCGAACACCCGCCCGGAGGCGCGGCGTGGGACGAGGACGACACGGCGGCCGTCGTCCGGACGGTCGGCAAGCTGGTGAAACTCTGCCGCGAGCGATCCGGGATGACGCAGGCGGACCTCGGTGCGGCAATCGGCTACAGCCTGGAGCAGGTCTCCTCCGTCGAACGCGGCCGACGGGTGCCGAAGCCGGAGTTCCTGAGCAAGGCGGACGAGGTGCTGCACGCGGACGGCTTGCTGACCGCGCTGCAGAAGGACGTGGCCGAGGCCCGGTACCCGAAGAAGGTGCGCGACCTGGCGAAGCTGGAGGCCGACGCGGTCGAACTCAACCTCTACGCGAATCACAACATGCACGGCCTGTTGCAGACCGAGGAGTACGCGCGTGCTCTGTACGAGATGCGTTGGCCTGCGTTCTCCGAGGAAGAGGTCGACCGGCATGTGGCGGCTCGCATGGCGCGTCAGGAGATCATCCATCAGGCCCGACCGCCCATGCTGACCTTCGTGCTGGAGGAGGTGACGCTGCGGCGCCCGATCGGCGGGAGGGACTGCCTGCGGCGTCAGTTGGCGCACTTGCTGACGATCGGCGGCCTTCGGCATGTCAACCTGCAGGTGATGCCGACCGACCGGGACGACCACGCCGGGCTCGGCGGCCCTATGGAACTGATCAAGCTGCAGGATGGCGGATCTGTCGGCCACACAGAAACCCAGCTCACCAACCGGATCATCTCGAGGCCGAAAGAGCTCCAGATCCTGGAGATGCGATATGGGATCATCCGATCACAGGCGCTCACGCCGCGTGAGTCCCTGGCCTACGTCGACAAAGTGCGGGGAGAGACATGACGCTCAAGACCAGCATCGGAGAGAGGTCGTTGCTGCTGTGGACGAAGAGCAGTTACAGCAGCAACGACGGACCCGAGTGCATCGAGGTCGCTGCCGCGACCGACGCCGTGCACGTGCGGGACTCCAAGGACGTCGCGCGTCCCGGCTTCACCGTCCCTCCCGCCGGCTGGACGGCGTTCACGGTCTACGCGGCGCGCCAGGAAGCCCGTTCTTGAAGACAGGGCCCCGGCTCAGCCGATCTGTTCGGCCAGGGCGACGATGATGCCTGCGGGGCCACGCAGGTAGCAGAGCCGGTACGTGTTCTCGTACTGCGCCACCTCGCCCAGGAGTTCGGCGCCGTGGGCCCGTAGGCGGGCGAGGGTGTCGTCGATGTCGTCGACGGCGAACATGACGCGGTGCAGGCCCAGCGTGTTCGGCGGAGGGTTCTCCGGCCCCGCGCCGGACAGCTCGGGGGCGAAGTACTTGGTCAACTCCAGCTTGCTGTGGCCGTCCGGGGTCCGCATCATCGCGATCTCGCTCCGGATGCCGTCGAGTCCGACGGTGCGGTCGGCGAACCGGCCCTCGATCTGTGCCCGGCCCTCCAGCTCCATGCCGAGTTCCGTGAAGAACTCGACGGCCGCGTCAAGGTCTTCGACGACGACGGCGACGTTGTCCATCCGCTGAATGCTCATGCGCCTGAGCATATGGACCGCCGCGAGGCTGCACGCTCACGCCACACGAGCGCGTGACGACAGAGAGAACGCTCGGGCACCGTCCCCGCTCCCCGATGTTTCTACACCTTGCCCGGCTGGCGCGTGGACTGTCGGCGGCCCGGTGTACGTTCCTATCGCCCTTCGCAGTTCACCATCTCTCGCACAGCAACCGAGGTATGTCATGACCAGATCCAGACTGTTCGCACTCGCCGCCCTCCTGGTCGTCATCGGCGTGGGACTCATGGTGTGGGAGCCCGAGGGGCCGGAGGCGGAGTGCGCCAAGGACCCCGGGGTGACGTCGGGCTTCGTCGACGAGGAGAAGGGCTGCCCGATATCCATCGAGAGCTACAACCGCATCCGCGAGGCGAAGTCCGGGCCGCAGTGGGACAACATCGGCGGACTGGTCCTGGTCGTGGGCGGTCTGACCGCCGGCGTCGTGGGCCTCGTACGGAAGCCGCGCAACGACTGAGGTCATCGGCGCGCCGGGGCCGAACCCGCTACCGGCGCGCCGGGCCGCACTCGCGTCGGAGTCATACGCGTATGACGATGTCTTCGTGGCAAAGACGCGCATCACCATCAGCTTGGATCACGGCCACGCCGAACGCCTCAGGCAGCACGCGGAGCGGGCCGGCATGGACGTCTCGGCATATGTCCTGCATACCGTGACACGTCAGATTGCGGAGAGTGACGCCATGGAGGAACGGTTCGCCGAGGTAGACGCGGTCATCGCCCAGGCACAGCACGCAGCGGCTGGGCTGCCCGCCGATTCTGCCCCTGGACCTGCCGCGGTACTGACCGAGCAGGAACGCCGCGAGGTCGAGGAGGCCCTCTGCCTCGTCCAGGGCCGGGACCGACACGGCCACTGTCCGGGGCACGCGACGTAAGCGCACGCGTGCCGGTGTACGACACCGGTATGTGCATCGCTCTCGCCGGCCGCAAGGCTGGTGTCAGGTCCGCTGCTGCGCTTTCAGCACCGCCGCCCAGCGTCGCCGCACCTCCAGGAGCGTGATGCGGTCGCCACTGTGGTGATCCTCGGTGTACCACCAGTTCCAGCCACGGTCGGTAGGCACCCCCTTCACGGCGCACGCCGCACTCGACACGCTGGAATACACGGTGCCGCGGTGCTCGATGGTGCCGTCGGCAAGCAGCTCGGCGGTGTACGTCTCTCCCTTATACCTGCCGGTCAACGGGCCGGGGACAAGTCGGTCGGCTGCCATCAGGTCGCGGATGGTGAGCTTTGCCTCGATCTCGGAGACCGACCGGTAGGTGGTGGGGCGTGACCGGCGCTGGACACTCCCGGTGCCTGAGGTCCGGGAACCGGCGGACCTGGCGGGCGCAGGCGAGGCTGACCGTGGAGAAGCAGCGGCCCCCTGCCGTTCGAAGGAGATGTGCAGTCGCAGTCTCGACAAGGCGCCCCGCAGCTCGGCGGGGGCCAGGTCCGGCAGCAGTGACCTCAGCAGCGCTTCCAGCTCGTGGGCGACCGGCCCGTTCGTGTCGAAAAGCCTGTGGAGACCCTCTCCCAGTTGCCTGTCGGCTCGCTCGCTCCGTCGGAGTTCCTGCAGAGTGCCCGCCCGGAGAGCGTCCTTGGCGAGAAGGAGCAGCACCTCCGCGGCGCTCTCCTCGTCATCGCTCACGCTGACCACCCGGTACAGACGGTCCTTCCCGGGCTCCGTCGCATGAGCGTCGTACCAGCGCGACCGCGTCCCGCTTGAACTCAGCGGAGTATCGCTTAGTCATGTTGCTCTTGCTCACTGCCTGGCACTGCTTCCTCCGAGACCATCGGTCCCAGTATCAGGCTGTCCAGCTCAGCAGGAGAACTTCAACAGCAGCCTTCACCACCGCATGGCACCACGCGACGAAGCTTTCCGCCGTCACCTGACGGCCGGACCCCGACCCGACGAAGGCCAGACAGGAGGAGCCGCATCACCCCTCGGGCCCGTGGAACCCGACGCCCCCGCAGCGCATGCGACGGCCCCCCGTCCGCACCGGCGAGACGAACCAGGGCAAACCACCGGATCAACTCAAACAGTCAGACCGCAGAATAATCGAGGTGAAAGCCCGAGTAGCGCCCCTACCGAGCCCCGTACGCTGTGGCTCCACGTCGAGGAGCTCCTCCTCCGTCAAGCACGCCGGTATGCCGTGGGCAGGCTTTCGACTTCGAGGCTTCATCACTTTCTCGTATTTCCACGTTGGTGAAATTTGAGGATACCCAGAAGCAAGAGCGCCAAGGTCGTCACCGCCACGCAAAACCACCAGACAACTGGGAGATCAAGCGCGTTGGGCGACGTCGCAATGAGTGCGACTGTTGAGATAGATGCGATGAGAGCGAGGACGCCTACCCAACTTTTCTCCGTCATGGACTCCTTCTTTCCACGCCCTGTTAGGTGGTGTCGGCGACAAAGTCGCCGACACCACCCTCTTGAAAATCAGCAAGCGTTGTCGTCGTAAACTCCGCATGCCACAGCCCCGACAAATGCCGCTTGAGAAACAGCCAGGCTGATTCCTCCCATGATGGTGAGAGAGGCGCCTCCAGTCGGTATCGCCGTAATCAACGCCACTGCCGCGAAGGCCGTTGCCACCGTGTCCCAAGATGTCCACAACCCAGCGGGGTCGGTGAAGTTGGTGGGATCGCCCGCGGCGTAGAGGTAGGGGTTGGTTTCCTGGCCCGAGGGGTCGGGCTGGGTGAACCGGCTGATGTGGGGGTCGTAGTAGCGGGCTCCCATCTTGTAGAGGCCCGTGGGGTCGAGGTACGCGCCGGCGTAGCGGTAGGGCTGCGGCTCCTGTTCGACGGGGGTGAAGCGGTTCTGACCGGTGGGGCTGTAGCCGTACTGATGGGTGTGGTAGCCGCCACCGTCGACCAGGCCGACGACAGAACCGACCGCGTCGGTGAGGTACCAGTACTGCTTCCCGTCCACCTTCACGGAGTTGAGTGTGCCCGAGGGCTCCCGGATGAACCGGGTGGTCTCACCGCCGGTCTGGGTGGCCGTCAGGCCGAGAGCCGTGTGCTCGAAGGTGGTGCCGCCCAGGCGGGTGCGCTCGGCGTTGGTGGTGCCGGCGTAGTCGGCGGAGTACGTGCTGCCGCCTTCCGCGAGGGAGGTGAGCTGGCCGAAGTCGGAGTATGCCTCCGCAGTGCGGGCGTTGCCGGAATCGGCCGCAGTCTCGTTGCCGGCCTTGTCGTAGGACCAGCCGGAGCCGTCGCCGTTCATGGCGGTCAGCTGTGAGGCGTGGTTGTAGGTGAAGGAGTCTCCGGCCGGGCAGTCGGAGGCGGTGCCGGACTTGCGGAGGAGGTTGCCGGCCGGCTCGAAGCACTGCAGCCAGGACGCGGTGCGCTGTCCGTCCTCGGTCTCCTCGGCGTAGGTCATGCGGCCGGCGGAGTCGTAGGTGTAGGCGAGGGCCTTGCCGGTGACGTGGTCGGTGCGCTCGCGAATCTTCGTGCCGTCCACGGTCTCGCCGTCGACGGTGTAGGAGTAGTCGTAGGCCAGGTCGACCAGCGTGTCGTTGCCGGAGGTGGCGGTGATGCGGGTGGGGCGTCCGGAGTCGTCCAGCTCCACGTCCTGGGTCACGTTGCCCGGGTAAGTGGTCTTGGTGCGCTGGTCGTTGGCGTTGTACTCGAACGTGGTCGCGGTCGGCCCGGTGAGCTTCGTCAACCGGTTCGCGGCGTCATAGGTGTAGTCGGTCTTGCCGCCGGCGTCCTGGAAGTAGTCGACGTTGCCGTTCGCGGTGTAGGCCAGCACGGTCTGGGAGCCGTCTTGGAGGGTGCGCACCGTCTCCCGGCCCAGGTCGTCGTAGGTGTATCCGGTAGTACCGGTGACGTCGGTGCGGGAGGTGCGATTGCCGTCGTGGTCCCAGGTGAAGACGACGGGGGCGCCGTTCTCCGGGTCCACCTTGGTGACGCGGTCGCGGTCGTCGTAGCTGTAAGTGAGCGTCTTCCCGCGGCCGTCGGTGACGGTCTTCGTCCGGCCCAGAGCGTCGTACGTGGAGGTCGTGTCACCCTTGGGGTCCGGGGGATCGACCTTGGTCAAGTCACCGGAGTCGTTGTAGGTGAAGTGTGTGGTCGGGGCGGACTCGCCCTCCTTGTGGGGCTGTTCGGCACTGCAGCGCTTACCGTCGAAGCCACCGCAGTCGGTTCCGTCGCCCTGGTAGGTGTAGGTGCGGGTGCCGCCCTCGGCGCCGGTGACGGCGACGGAGAGGGTGTTGCCCTTCGCGTCGTACGCGTAGTCCGTCTTCTGCCCGTCGGGGCTGGTGAGCGTGCCGGGGCGGTCGGCGCCGGCGATGGTCTGGTACTCGGTCAACGAGGCGGTGGCGCCCGTGGGCAGTTCGGCGGTGGTCAGCGCACCACGGCTGGTCCAGCCGAAGGTGGTGGCGTTCCCCGGGTCGGAACCGGTACCCATCGCGTCGGTGGCGGTCACCACGCTGTTGTCCGCGTTCCACTCCCGGCTGCGCTCGTGGCCGAGGGGGTCCTCGGTCTTACGGGTCCGCCAGCGGGTGTCGACCGTCTTCAGGGTGTGTTCCCCGCGGGGGTCGGTGATGCGCACGACGCCTTCAGCGCTGGCCCCGGACTGGGGCAGTATCCAGCGGAAGGCGGTCGTCGGGCCGGTGCCCTCGGCCTCGTCGGTGACGCGCGTGATCGAGGCGACGCGGTCGGCGTCCCAGGTGAAGGTCGTCTGCCGGCCCTCGGGGGTGGTCACCTTCGTCAGCCGGTGGGAGGCGTCGTAGCCGAACCGCGTGGTCTGCCCCGCGACGTCGGTGAACGAGGCCAGTTCGTGCCCGTTCCAGTCGTACGTTGCCTCGCGCCCAGTGTGGTCGGTCGCCTTCACCAGACGCCCGTCCTCGTGGGTGAAGGTCAGCTTGCGACCCGAGACGCCGGTCATGGTGCGGGTGAGTGCACCGTCGTAGGTGAACGTGGTCGCATTGCCGTTGCGGTCCTCGATCTTCGACACCCGCGCGTCACCACTGGTACCTGGGCGGGTGAACGTGGTCTTCTCCCCGGTACGGCGGTCGGTGAGGGTGAAGGACGTGCCGTCCTCTGCCTCGGTGAGGTCCTGCTTGTAGCCACGGGCGGGGGTGAAGCCGTCCCCGTCCCGCTCGAACACGGCGATCGTCGACGTGGGGCCCTGCACATACACGGCGTCGGGCGTCGCCTCGTCGACCAGGTAGTCCGCGCCCGTGTTCGCCGTCCACCTCGACGTGAGTCCGTTGTAGGCGTGGCCGAACTTCAGGCCGCTGCCCGGTCCCGGATCGGCGATGTCGAAGGCGGTGAGGGTGACCAGGAGGTTGCCGCTGCCCAGGTTGGCCTGCGCCGACACCGCATCGGACAACTGCGCCTGGTGGAACTCCGACCAGGGCACCTTGCCGACGCCACGCGCTCGGATGATGGACTGCTGCGCACCGGCGAGCTCGATCGGCTTCTTCGGCCCGGGAGCAGCGGTCGGCGTGCTCTGCCGCGGCTTCGTCTTTCCTGCCGGCACCTGCGGAGGGTCCACGGTGAAAACGGAATCCGCCGGCGAGGTGTCGGCGGCACGATCGGCCGCGGTGGCGGGTACCAGTGCGGCGAGGGTGGCGGTCGCTGCGGTGACCGCCACGGCAGCCAGTCGTACCCGGCGTCTGGGCCGCCGGAGGGTGGGCATGCCCACGTGCATGAGAGGTTCCCCCAAGTACGTCGCGAATGAAGTGGATCAGGACTGTGCGCTTCTCACAGGCGGCGCCCCGTCGGCGCCGCCCGCAGGCGGAGGCGCGGAGCGGGCGAGCCGTCATCGGCTCGCACCCGCCCAGCCGCGCCCGGGTCTCCGGCGGTGAGGCGGCGTCAGCAGCGCTGGGACGAACGCCCCACGTAGTCGACCGGCTCACTGGGCACGGTCAGAACGCCTTCCGCGGAGGTGCACTCGGACGCCGTGTCGGTCCCCGCGCTCCAGAACTCCTGCTCGTGCGTACCGGCGGTGGTCTGTGCGCCGACCACGTACTCCCGCTCGTAGGACCACACGCCCACCGTCAGGTCGAAGGTGATGTCCTTGTCGAGGAAGGACTTCCACACCCACACGTAGCCGTAGTTCTCGTTGCACTCCGGTGAGTAGAACTGCTTCACCGAAGCGATCTCCTCGCCCTGGCGGTAGGCGTAGGACGTCGTGCCGATCTGGTAGGCGTCCGCACACACCCCCGTCGCCTGCGCCCGGACGCTCGCCGGGTTTCCCGCCTCGGTCGCGGCCGACCCCGACGCCGGAGGCTGCTCGGGCTCCGGGCCCGAACCCGCCAGCGCGACGCCGCCGCCCATCAGGGACAGCACCGCGCCCGCGGCGACCGCGGACACGGCCCTCCCCCACGGCAGCGGCCTCCGCCGACGCGGGACCCCGGGGCCACCACCGGCGAACCCCCGCATGCTCGCGGCGCGGGCATGCCGAACAGACGTGCTCAAGGCACGTGTACGCATACGCTTCCCCCCATGGAAGTGTCAGTCGACGGCCTCCCCTGACCGCCTGACCCGCACAACATTCCACACCTCTGCACACCGCGCGCCGCATATACGGCGCCCCAGGCTCGAACGTGCGAGAACAAGCCCCGCCGGGGGACGTCCTCTGCCTGCACTGATTGCCGGGAGGCAATGGTTGCCCGGCGCCACAACGAGCACTGCAGACCGGACAGTTGGCCGAATAGGTCCCCCGGTATGTGAGGGAACGGCACATGTGCGGTGCGGCGCGCCCACCGCTGAAGCCGCCGTCGCGTCGCTGGTCCCGGCCGTCTGTCGTAGCGCCCACGCGCGCCACCGGGCGCTACGACTACCGGCATCGCCCACGCGCGAGCACCGTCGAGCACGCCAGGCGGGCCCTGCTTCCACTGCCGCTACTCCGAGGAGCGCTGGAGCGAGGCGCTGCGCGCGCAGGTGCGTCCGCATGTGGCCTGCGTGCTCGCCGAGATCGACCGGCTGAGCCCTCGGGACGCACGGCCGTAGGACACCTGCGGCCTCACGCCGAGGCGGTCCCGAGATGGTGGGCCAGGGTGGCGAGGGCTTCGGGGCCGACGAGGTCGCCCGGGAGGAGCGGGACGTCGAGGAGGGGGACGTCCGGGAGCCGGTCCCGGAGGCGGGCGAGGTGGGCGTCCTCCTGTTTCCGTCGCTGGGCGAGGAGTTCACCGGCGTCTACCGGGGAGCGGCGGTTGGCGACGAGTGCGGTCACGTCGACGCCGAGGCCGGTGAGCTTCTCCTGCACCTCCAGCGTCTCGGCGATCGGGAGGGGTTCGGCAGTCAGCACGAGCACGAAGGCCGACTGCGCCGGGTCCGTCACCACCTCGCGCAGCCGGGCGAAGCGGTCGCGGCGGCGCAGCAGGATGCGGCGCAGCTCGGCGTCGCGGTCGGGCTCCTCGTCGCCGCCGAGGCCGCGCAGCGCGGCGCCGAACCGTTCGGAGCGGTCGCGGTTGGCGAGCAGGGTCTCGGTCCAGGAGGTGAGCTGTTCGGGCAGGGCGAGCAGCCGCAGCGTGTGGCCGGAGGGGGCGGTGTCGAAGACGACCAGGTCGTAGGAGGCGTCCCCGAGTTGCACCGCCTCGGCGATCCGTTCCAGGACGGCCGACTCGTGGGTGCCGGGGGCCTGCCGGGCGAGGTCCAGGTGGCGGGCGGCGGGTGCGTGCATCCGTTCGGGGAGCAGCCGCCGCATCGTGGCGGAGACGGCGGACAGGTGCTGTGCGACCGTACGGTCCGGGTCGATCTCCAGCCCGTCCACGTGGCCCCCGGTCTCCCCCGCACCGGAGGGTTCGGCGAGGCGTACGGGCTCGTTGCCCACCGGGCGGTCCCAGAGGTGGCCGAGGTTGTGGGCGGGGTCGGTGGAGACGAGCAGCACGCGGGCGCCCGCCCGGGCACGGCCCAGGGCGAGCGCCGCGGCGACGGACGTCTTGCCGACGCCTCCCTTGCCGCCGACGAAGACGACCCGGCGCGCGGCGAGGAGGTCCGGGGCAGGGCCTAGCAGCATCCGACGTGCTCCAGGGGCGAGCGGTCCATGCCCATGCGGCGGTGCCAGGCGTGGAAGTCCTCGTAGAGGGCGGGCATCAGCTCGGCGGTGTAGTACGCCGCCGGGTCGGGCACGCCCAGGGCCTCCGCGAGGACGACCATCCGGAAGAGGTCGTCCTCCTCCCGCCGGGCGCGGGCGAAGGTACGCCGGTAGGGACCGGCGTAGAACTCCTCCAGCCCGGCCCGGAACGCGGACCAGCGGGCCCGGAACGAGGCCCGCCGGGACGTCGTCGTCACCCCTTGATCTCGGCCTTCTGCGTCGCGTCGGCGTCCAGGGCCTCCGGCGGCTCCTGGGATGCCTTGCGCATCGCGACGACCGCCTCGAAGGCGACCCATACGGCGGCGACGATGATGACGAGGTCGATGACCAGCAGCAGCCAGTCCCCGGTGTCGTAGAAGTCGCCGAGCTGCACGAGGGCTGCCCAGAACGCCATCACGAACACGAAGGCGAGCGGCACCAGCGCGGGCACCGGGTTGCGCCGCTTGCGGATCAGCATGACCGCGACGATGGACAGGGTCAGGGAGGCCAGCAGCTGGTTGCTGGTGCCGAACAGCGGCCAGATGCGGAGGCCGCCCTCGCCTCCGGCGCCCTGGCTGAAGGTGAGTCCCAGACCGACGCCGACGGCGATGAGCGTGCCGACGCCGTTGTTGATCTTCACCTTCGCGACCTCGCCGGCCTCCTGGACGACGAAGCGCAGCAGGCGCACGCCGGTGTCCATGGTGGTGGCGGCGAACAGGATCGCCATGGTGGCCAGGACCGTGGCGCTGAGCGAGACCGGCAGGCCCAGGCCGGCGTTGAGGATCGCGCCGCCGCCGTCGACGAACGCCGTGACGCCGCCCTCGCCGAAGGCGCTGTAGACGGCCTCCCAGTCGGCCAGAGTGCGGTAGCCCGCGACGGCCGCGATGATCGCGCCGAGCGCGAGCAGGCCCTCGCCGACCGCGCCGAAGTAGCCGACGAAGCGGGCGTCGGTCTCCTTGTCGAGCTGCTTGGAGCTGGTGCCGGAGGAGACCATGCCGTGGAAGCCGGAGATGGCACCGCACGCGACGGTGACGAAGAGCAGCGGCATGAGGCCCGGAGTGCCTGCGGGCACGGCGTCGTTGAGGGCCGGGGCGACGACCGTCGGGGCGCTGAGCAGCACCGAACCGAACAGGATGCCGAGGCCGACGAAGAGCTGGACGCCGTTGATGTAGTCACGCGGCTGGAGCAGCACCCACACGGGCAGCAGGGAGGCGATGCCGGCGTAGACGAAGAGCGCGAGGATCCAGAAGGTGGCCGGGGACATGCCCAGGATGGGGTCGGGCAGCTCCACCGGGACGGCGTCGCCCAGCAGGATCAGGCTGTAGAGCGCCGCGACGCCGATGACGGTGACCGGGCCGAGGCTCATCTTGTAGCGGTAGACGGCCTGGCCGACCAGCAGGGCGACCGCGACCGCGCCCCAGGCAGGGATCACGGCGGAGGGGGTGGAGATCAGCAGGTTCTTGATGACGACCGCGAAGGCCGCGACGACCATCAGGAGCAGCAGGAAGATCACGACGAGGAAGAGGTTCGCGCCCCGGGCGCCGATGTAGCGGCCGGAGAGCGCGCCGATCGAGCGGCCCTTGTTGCGCGCCGAGGCCCACAGGGCGCCGAGGTCGTGCATGCCCGCGAAGAAGACGGTGCCGAGGGTGACCCACAGGAACGCGGGGACCCAGCCCCAGATCACGGCGACGGCGGGGCCGACGATCGGCGCCGCTCCCGCGACCGAGGTGAAGTGGTGGCCCCACAGCACGAACTTGTTGGTCGGGACGTAGTCGACGCCGTCCTGCATCTCGTGCGCGGGGGTTCTGAAGGACGGGTCGAGCTTGTAGACCCGGTTGGCGAGGAACTTCGAGTACAGCAGGTATCCGCCCGCGAACATCGCGAGGCCGATCAGGAGCAGCGGCAGTGCGTTCATAGGAGATGCCCTCGGGGGTCGGGGGGACGGAGCCGAACGCCCGCGCGGCGTGTGCGCCGGGCAGGCAGACGGCGGGGGCCGGGAAGAGCGGTCCTCACCGGCGGGGGAAGGCCGGGCCGGAACGCCTCGGCGGCACAGCTCCTCCTGTGCACGCCGTGGTGGGTGCCATCACCGCGTCCGCCCTCATTGCCGGATCTGCCGGTGATGACCGAATGAAGGTTCGAGTCATTGCCCGTTCATGCTAGGGACCGAACCCGCAGATGAGGAGACCCCGGGGGCGATCGATGCGCGGTGCAACCAGCATCTCGCAATCCCTTTTGCCCTATTCGCCCTTATTGATGACACTTCATCCGGTATCTCGTCGCCCCGCGATGGCCCGGCGCGGGCATGGCGGAGGGGGCGGTGCCTTCCGCACGAGGCACCGCCCCCTCCTTCGGTCCCGGAACCGGCCGGCGTCGGTGAGGGTGAAGAGAACGCCGACGGCCCCGGAAGCGGGTTCCGGTCAGCCGCCGTCGGCGGCGGCCCGGCCCGCCTCCAGGCGGGCGACCGGGATGCGGAACGGCGAGCACGACACGTAGTCCAGTCCGGCCTCGTGGAAGAAGTGCACGGACTCCGGGTCGCCGCCGTGCTCGCCGCAGACGCCGAGCTTGAGGTCGGGGCGGGTGGCCCGCCCGGCCTCGACCGCGTTGCGGACCAGCGAGCCGACGCCGTCCTTGTCGATGGTCTCGAACGGGGAGACGCCGAAGATGCCCTTCTCCAGGTAGGCGGTGAAGAAGCTTGCCTCCACGTCGTCCCGGCTGAAACCCCACACGGTCTGCGTCAGGTCGTTGGTGCCGAAGGAGAAGAAGTCGGCGCACTCCGCGATCTGTCCGGCGGTCAGCGCGGCACGCGGCAGCTCGATCATGGTGCCGAGGGTCAGACCCAGCGAGATGCCGTAGGCGCCCTCGACCTCGGCGATGACCTCCTCCGCCTCGTCGCGGACGATCTCCAGCTCCTGAACCGTCCCGACCAGCGGGATCATGATCTCGGCGCGCGGGTCGCCCTTCGCCTGGGTCTTCCGCTCGGCGACGGCCTCCGCGATGGCGCGGACCTGCATGGTGAACAGGCCGGGGATGACCAGGCCGAGGCGGACGCCGCGCAGGCCGAGCATCGGGTTCTGCTCGTGCAGGCGGTGCACGGCCTGGAGGAGCCGCAGGTCGTTCTCGTTGTGGTCCTTGCGGGACTCGGCGAGGGCGACGCGTACGGACAGCTCGGTGATGTCCGGCAGGAACTCGTGCAGCGGCGGGTCGAGCAGCCGCACGGTCACCGGCAGGCCGTCCATGGTCTCGAACAGCTCGACGAAGTCCGCCTTCTGCAGCGGGAGCAGCGCGCCCAGGGCCTCTTCGCGCTCGTCGTCGGTGTCGGCGAGGATCAGCCGCTCGACCAGCTCGCGGCGCTCGCCGAGGAACATGTGCTCGGTGCGGCACAGGCCGATGCCCTGGGCGCCGAAGCGGCGGGCGCGGCCGGCGTCCTCGGCGTTGTCGGCGTTGGCGCGCACCCGGAGGCGGCGGACGCGGTCGGCGTACGCCATGATCCGGTGCACGGCCTTGACCAGCTCGTCGGAGTCGTCGGCGCCCGCGTGCATGCGGCCCTCGAAGTACTCCACGACCGGCGACGGCACGACGGGCACCTCGCCGAGGTACACCTTGCCGGTGGAGCCGTCGATGGAGACGACGTCGCCCTCCTCGACGACCGTCCCGGCGGCGGTGGTCAGCCGGCGGCGCTTGGTGTCGACCTCCAGCTCCTCCGCGCCGCACACGCAGGTCTTGCCCATGCCGCGGGCGACGACGGCGGCGTGCGAGGTCTTGCCGCCGCGGGACGTGAGGATGCCCTCGGCGGCGAGCATGCCGTCCAGGTCGTCGGGGTTGGTCTCGCGGCGGATGAGGATGACCTTCTCGCCGGAACGCGACCACTTGATGGCCGTGTACGAGTCGAAGACGGCCTTGCCGACGGCCGCACCCGGGGAGGCGGCGATGCCCCGGCCGATGGTGTCCAGCTCCACGTCGGAGGCGAAGCGCGGGAACATCAGCTGCGCGAGCTGCGCGCCGTTGACGCGGCGCAGCGCCTCCGCCTCGTCGATGAGGCCCTGGTCGACGAGCTGCGTGGCGATGCGGAACGCGGCGGCGGCCGTGCGCTTGCCCACGCGCGTCTGGAGCATCCAGAGCTTCCCGCGCTCGATGGTGAACTCGATGTCGCAGAGGTCGAGGTAGTGGTTCTCCAGCCGCTCCATGATGTCCAGGAGCTGGTCGTACGACGCCTTGTCGAGCTGTTCGAGGTCGGCGAGCGGCACGGTGTTGCGGATGCCGGCGACGACGTCCTCGCCCTGCGCGTTCTGGAGGTAGTCGCCGTAGATGCCCTGGTGGCCGCTGGCCGGGTCGCGGGTGAAGGCGACGCCGGTACCGGAGTCGGGGCCGAGGTTGCCGAACACCATGGAGCAGATGTTGACGGCGGTGCCGAGGTCGTGCGGGATGCGCTCCTGGCGGCGGTACAGCTTGGCGCGGTCGCCGTTCCACGAGTCGAAGACGGCCCGGACGGCGAGGTCCATCTGGTCGCGCGGGTCCTGCGGGAAGTCGCGGCCCGTCTCCTTGGCGACGATCGCCTTGAACGCGTCGACGAGGTTCCGGAGTTCGGAGGCCGGAAGGTCGACGTCGGTGCGGGCGCCGTGCGTCTTCTTCGCCTCGTCGAGGGTGTCGGAGAACAGTTCGCCGTCGATGCCGAGCACGGTCTCGCCGAACATCTGGATCAGGCGGCGGTAGGAGTCCCAGGCGAACCGCTCGTCGCCGGACTGGGAGGCGAGCCCCTGCACGGAGGCGTCGGACAGGCCGATGTTGAGGACGGTGTCCATCATGCCGGGCATGGAGAACTTGGCGCCCGAGCGGACGGACACCAGGAGGGGGTCGTCGGCCTGGCCGAGCTTCTTGCCCATCTTCTGCTCGAGCGCGTCGAGGTGGGCGCTCACCTCGTCCCGGAGCGCCGGGGGTTCGGCACCGGAGTCGAGGTAGACCTTGCACGCCTCGGTGGTGATGGTGAAGCCGGGCGGCACGGGGAGGCCGAGGTTGGTCATCTCGGCGAGGTTGGCCCCCTTGCCGCCGAGCAGGTCCTTGAGGTCCTTGTTGCCCTCGGTGAAGTCGTAGACGAGCTTCTGACCCTGCTGGGGTGGTGTGTTCACCGCGTGTTCCGACACGGGACTCGACTCCTCGCGAACGGTTGCCCTGACGGCGGGGAGCGTACCCATTTCGAAGGCACAGGAGTACGTCCATCGGTACGCCATATGGGTGTGACCACCCGTTCGCCGAGTGATCAAAAGTGACCAGCGAGTAGGAGGACCAAGAGCCTTTCTTCATGAATCAAACGCATCACTGCGGCGCGTCATGCTTCGCACACACTGGGCACGCACTCCCCACTCATTCGCATGGGCAGGCGTTCACCTTCCGAATCTAAGAACGGCAAAGTCGACATCCGCTCCTTGGAGTCTCGTTGCCCACATTTGAGCGCTCATACGAGCGCACCCCTTCTCAGAGTGGCGAGAATCACGCGGTCACGCCGACGCTGCGCCCACGATGCGGACCGTCCGTGGACCCCTGCAGGGGGAGAGTGAGCCATCGCACGCCCGGGGAGTACAACCCCGCCCTCCACCTGCCTGTCTTGCTCACGAGCACCCCCCGCGCCGCATCCGGCCCGGGCACGGACACAGGGAGAAGCACCGTTGCGCACCGCCACCATCCGCCGTACCGCCCTGACCGCCACGGCGGTCTCCTTCGCGCTTCTGGCCACCGCCTGTGGTGGCGCGGAGAAGACCGGCGAGGACGGAGAAACGAAGGGCGCCGGGGCTGCGAAGCCGGCGGCGAAGGCCCTCACGGCCACGGAGCTGGAGAAGCTGGTGGTCTCCCAGGGCGACATCAAGGGCCACGAGGTCACGGAGCTGGAGAAGAAGGATCTCTTCGACCCGGCAAGCCTGACCGTCGACAAGGCCGCGTGCGAACCCGTCGCCCAGGCGCTGTCGTTCCTGCCGACCGGTGACCCGGCGGCGACCGCCCAGCGGCTCGTCGTCCACGAGTCCGAAGCGGCGAAGAAGGGCATGCCCTCCGTGGAGGAGCTCGGGGGTATGACGCCCGAGGAGGCCGAGGAGGCGACGCTCGACTCGCTCGACCTCACCAAGACGTGGACCTCACTGTGGTCGTACGACGCCGAGGGCGCCGAGCAGGCGCTCACGGCGCTGCGGGAGGCGGGCGAGAAATGCGCCGACGGCTTCACCATGACGGTCGACGGAACCGAGCAGCGGGTCACCCAGGTCGGTGCAGAGAAGCTGTCCGTCGGTCAGGGCGCCGTCGCCTGGACGGTCGGGACGAAGCAGGACGGCACGCCCGCCGAGACCAAGGTCGCCGTCTTCCGCCAGGGCACCACACTCGCCGGTTTCTCGTCGTTCAACATCGCGGCGGTCACCCGTGGCGAGGCGTTCGACCAGCCCGCCGCCGTCATCGAAGCCCAGGCGGCCAAGCTCGGCTGACCCCGCGCCACCGGTCGGCCACCGCCGGCCACAACGCAGCCGCCGACGCCTGTGCAGCCCCTCGGCCTCAACCCGTCACGGCCTGCTCCAGGAGTTCCTGGAGGCGGAGGCCGCGGTGGGCGTCCAGCGGGGAGGGGAGGCCGGTGCGGACGGCGGCGGCGAACTCGGCGCGCAGCACCGGCCAGCACTCCTCGTGGTCCAGTTCGGCCGTGTCGTAGACCAGTTCCGGCCCCGGGCCGAGGAGTTCGACGCGGGTGCGGGCGCGCGGGAGGTTCACCGCTCCCGAGAGGGACGCCTGGCTGACGGCGCCGTTCTCGTGCGCGCAGGTCAGCTCGATCCAGCGGCGCGGGTCGCCCGTGCCGCGCACGGCGGTGATGCGGCCGACGGCCTCGTCGAGGAGGTCGAGGAGGTGCGGGCCGAGGTCGAGCAGGGCGCCGTGCTCCAGGCGCCAGGCGGTGGCCAGGTCGCCGCCGAGGAAGGCGCCGTGCAGGTAGCAGGAGCGGGCGCCGGCGACCTCGGTGCCGGCCGCGCGGCGGAGGAAGTCGCGGGTCGCCGGGTGGTACCGCTTGGTGAGGACGAGCTGCGAGACGACGCCCGCCTCGGCGACGGCCTCGGCCACGCCGCGTGCGGTGCGCAGGTCCGGGCCGAGCGGTTTCTCCAGCAGCAGGGCCTTCCCGGCGCGGGCGGCGCGCGGCGCCAGTTCGGCCTGGACGGCGGGCGGGACGGCGAAGGCCACCGCCTCGCACCTGCCGAGCAGTGCGTCGAAGCTCTCGGCGACGTCCGCCCCGTACGGCCCGGCGACCTCCCGGGCGGCCTCCGGCCGCCGTGCCCAGACGGCGGTGAGCGTGGTCTCGGGTCCGGCGGCGAGCATCCGGGCGTGCATGGCGCGCGCCCACGGCCCGGCGCCGACCAGGCCGACGCGTACGGGCTCGGGGGCGCGGGAGGCGGTGTCGGCGGTACGGGGGTGGGTGTCGGGCATGGGTTCCGTTTCCTACCGCCCCAGGTCCGCGAGCCGGGCGTCGGCGCGGTCGGGGGCGTAGAGCTGTTCGACGACCATGGCGGCGGCGCCCGCCAGCCCGGCCCGGTCGCCGAGCTGGGAGGTGACGACCTCCAGGTGGGCGGTGGTGCGCGGCATGGCGCGCTGGTAGAGGAGTTCGCGGACTCCGGTGAGGAACGGCGTCCCGGCGAGTTCGCCGGCGATCATCAGCACGCCCGGATTGAGCACCGTGACGACGGTGACCAGCACCTCGCCCACCCGGCGCCCGGCCTCCCGCGCGAGCCGTACGGCGTCGGGCTGCCCGGCGGCCAGGTGGGCGCTGACGTCGGAGCCGGAGGCGGTGGGGACGCCCGCGGTGGTGAGCCGGCCGGCGAGCGCACGTCCGCTGGCGACGGCGGCGAGGCAGCCGTAGGAGCCGCACATGCACAGCGCGTCGGTGCGGTCGTGCAGGCGGATGTGGCCGATGTCGCCGGCGCCGCCGTCGATGCCGCGGTACATCTCGCCGTCGACGACGAGTCCGGCGCCGATGCCGGTGGAGACCTTCACCAGCAGGAAGGCGGCGCAGCCGGCGTGGCCGGCGCGCTGTTCGGCGTACGCCATGAGGTTGGCGTCGTTGTCGAGGAGCACGGGCAACGGCCCGCCCGCGTCGGTGCCTTCGGGGTCGCCGACGTGTTCGGCGTACGCGCGGCGCATCCGTTCGGCGACGGGGTAGCCGTCCCAGCCGGGCATGATGGGCGGCTGGACGACGAGGCCGGAGGCGTGGTCGACCGGCCCCGGCACGGACAGCCCGATGCCGCACACGCGGGCGGACGGCACGCCCGCCTCGCCGAGCAGCGTCCCGAACCACCGGCCGAGGGTGTCGAGCACGCCGTCCGGGCCGTCCTCGATGAGCAGCGGACCGCGGTGTTCGGCCAGCGTCCGGCCGTTGAGGTCGAGGACGGCGGCGCGGGCGTTGCGCGTCTCCAGGTCGGCGGCGAGCACCACGGCGTGCGTGCCGTCGAACTCCAGGCGGGTGGACGGCCGTCCGCCCGTGGGATGCGCGGCGGTCGCTCCCCCGCTGCCGGGTGCGGCCTCCCGGATCCAGCCTGCGGCGAAGAGCTGGTCGAGCCGGTGGCCGACGGTGGAACGGGACAGTCCGGTGGTGCGCTGGAGCGCGCCACGCGTGGTGGCGGTGCCGGTGCGGATGAGCCGCAGCAGGTGACCCGCGGTCCCCTGGGTGCCGTTCATGCCTGCGTCTCCGTCAGGTGCTTCCCGTGTGCCACGTGCTTCCCGTCCTGCCTCGATCCCCGTCGTGTGCGCCGCAGCGTGCCCGCGCCCGTCAGCTCTTGTCCGCGCCGCTGGTGAGGCCCTCGGTGAGCATGCGTTCCGCTGCGAAGAACAGCAGTACCACGGGAACGGTGAGCACCACGGAACCGGCCATCAGGACGGTCTTGGAGACCTCGATGCCGTCGGAGAGGAGCTGGAGGCCGAGCGAGACCGTCCACTCCTCCGGTTCGGCGGCGAGGAAGAGCAGCGCGAACAGGAACTCGTTCCACGCGATCATGAAGATGTACAGCGCCGTCGCCATGATCGAGGGGGTCGCCAGGGGCAGTACCACGCGGCGGACGGTCTGGAGGCGGGAGCAGCCGTCGAGTGCGGCGGCCTCCTCGATGCTGGTGGGGATGGTGACGAAGTAGTTCTTCATCATGTAGATCGACACCGGCACGGTCTGCGCGATGTAGACGACGGCGAGGCCGACCAGGCTTCCCTGGAGCCCGAGTTTGGCGAACATGACGAACAGCGGCACGGCGAGCAGCGTCGCCGGGAAGAGGTACACGGCGAGGAAGAGCGCGCTGACCTGGCGGCCGCCGAAGAAGCGGAGCCGGCTGATCGCGTACGCGCCGGGCACGGCGGCGACCAGCGTGAGCAGGACGGTGCCGAGGGAGACGACCGCCGAGTTGGCGAGCATCCCGACGAAGCCCTGGCCGCCCTCGGAGGTGGGCCGGAGCACCTCCTCGTAGGTGGCGGTGGTGAACTCCTTGGCCGACACCCACAGACTGCCGGGGTCGAGCAGCAGCGAGTCGATGGACTTCACCGACAGCAGCAGCATGTAGTAGAAGGGCACGATCGTGATGACCGCGAGGAAGGCGATCACGACCCAGCGGGCGATCCCGAAGAACCGCTCCTCGAAGACTGCGCGGCTCATGCGGACTCCTCCTGCACCTTCTTGGCGAAGAACCTGAAGTAGACGCCCAGCAGGACCATGAGGATCACGGCCAGGACGAGCGCCTGGGCGGCTGCGGCGCCGACGTCGTAGCGGGCGGTGAGGAAGTCGTAGACCCGCACCGCGGCGACGTCCGTGCCGGAGCCGCCGCCGGTCAGCAGGTAGACGTCGTCGAACTTGTTGAAGCTCATGATGAAACGCAGCACGCACAGCAGGGCGATGACGGGCATCAGCTGCGGCAGCAGCACGTGGCGGAAACGCTGGGTGAGGGTGGCGCCGTCCACGGTGGCGGCCTCCTCCAGCACGTCCGGCACGGCCTGGAGCCGGGCCAGCAGGAAGAGGAACGCGAACGGGAAGTAGCGCCACGCCTCGAACGCGATGACGGTCAGCAGCGCGAGGGGGACGTCGAAGGAGAGGCCGAGCAGGTCCACCTCGTAGGAGCGGGTGGAGAGGAACGCGATGGGCTCCTCCCAGCCGAGGACCGAGGTGCCCCATTCGTTGAGGATGCCGAACTGCGGGCTGAGCGCGACCTGCCAGACGAACGTGACGGCCACGACCGGCGCGACGTACGGCAGCAGCATGGAGGCGCGCATCAGGCCGCGGCCGGGGAACGTGCGGCGCAGGGCGAGCGCGGCGACCAGGCCGAGGAGGACGGAGCCGACGGTGGCGCCCACGGTGTAGACCAGGGTGGTCCACAGGCTGGTCCAGAAGCCGGGCGAGCCGAACACGGCGTCGAAGTTCTCCAGCGTCCAGTCGCCGAAGAGGCCCATGCCCTGGATGTCGACCAGCCGGGCGTCCTGGAAGGCCAGCAGGACGGTCCACAGGATGGGCAGGATGACCACCACGAGGACGACCAGGAACGTGGGGGACACGAAGGCCAGGCCCGCACGGTTCTCCCGTGCGCGGGCGGTGCGGCGGCGGCCGGTGCTCGGCGGGGTGGGGGCGGCCGGGGGTGCGGCCTCGGGTGCTGTCGTCGTCATGGGTCGGACTTCCTCGGGGATCACTGGAGGGACTCGCGCAGCGCGGTGACTTCCTCGGCCGCCTGACGGGCGGCCTCGCGCGGCGGGATCTGGTCGCTCGCCATGGCTCCGATGGCCTGCGGCACGGGCAGTTCGCCGTTCGTGGCGCCGACGAGGAGCCCCTCGCCCTGCGTGATGCCCCAGCGGCGCATGTTGCCGACGCCCTCGGACATCCGGTCGAGCAGTTCGGAGGGGTAGACCTCTTCGAGGGGCTTCTTGCTGTCGACGCCGATCTCGCCGGCGCGCCAGGCCTGCTGGAACCTGTCCGGGTCGCTCGCGGTGCCCTCGCGGACCGGGATCTTGCCCTCGGGGGCCATCCCGAACCACTCCTCGTAGCCCTCGTCGAGCATGAAGCGGACGAACTTCCCCGACGCCTCCTTCTCAGCGGTGCGGGTCACCGCCCAGGAACTGATCTCGCCGAACTGGGCGGGCTCGGCGCCGTCCGGGCCTTCGAGCGCGGTGACCACGCCGCTGTTCTGGGCGAGGTAGCCGGGGTCCTTCTTGCACGCCGGGCAGCTCGGCAGGGCGTCCTTGCGCAACCCGGCCAGCTCGTCGAGCAGGAAGGAGGACCACATGATGATCGGCGAGCGGCCGGCGAAGTACGTGGCACGGGTGGTGTCGACGGTCTGGACGCCGTCCGCGCCGTACTCGCTCGCCAGCTCGTCGTAGGCGGCGAACGCCGTGCGGCAGGCGGGGGATTCGAGGGCGACGTCGTCGCCCTCGACGAGGCGGCAGTCGTTGGCGAGAGCGAAGCTCTCGAAGCTCTGCTGGGTGAAGAGGTCGCTGGGGTCGGTGGCCAGCGAGATGCCGGTGCCCGGGCCCTCGTCGAGTGCCTTCGCGGCGCGGCGGAGGTCGGCGTAGCTGTCGGGCACCGGGAGGCCGGCCCGCTCCAGCATGTCCTTGCGGTAGACGAGGATCTGCTGCCAGGAGTCGGACGGCACGGCGAGGCGGGTGCCGTCGTCGGAGGCGAGGCCGAGGGCGTTGTCGTTGAACGTACGCGGCCCGAGGTCGTCGACGATCTCGCCGGTCAGCCGGGTGTCGAGCAGTTCGTTGCCGTACATCTGCCAGATCTGGCCCAGCGGTACGGCGCCGATGACGTCGGGCAGGTTGCCCGCGGCCGCCGCCGACATGATGAGCTGCGGCAGCTTGCTCTCGTCGACGCCGACGAGCTTCACCTCGACGCCCGTCTTCTTCTCGAAGCGGGCGACGACCTCCCTCCCGACGGCCATCCGGGGCGGCAGGTTCTCCAGCGACCACACCGTGATCTGGTTGTCGGGCTTCGCCGACGCCGTGTCGCCGCAGCCGGCCAGCAGGCCGGTGCCCAGTGTCAGGGCGAGTGCGGCCGCGGTCGTCCTCGACCCTCGGGTCCGTATGCGCATGCCTAGTCCTTACACCACTTCCGCTTCTTCGGCACGCATCACAGCACCACTTTTGCGTTATGGCAAGACGTATCCTTAAAGTGTTCCAGACACAACGAGCCGGAACACGGCCCGAAGCCCAACCCGAAGCGGAGCGCTCGTGGAACGCGTCGTCCAGTTCACCGGTCCCCGTCAGGTCGAAGTCGCCGAACTCCCGAGCACGCCGCTGCCCCCCGGACACCTGCGGGTCCGCACCCGCTACTCCGGCATCTCCGCAGGCACCGAACTCACCGCCTACCGCGGCACGAACCCCTACCTGACCCGCACCTGGGACGCCGGGGCGCGGATCTTCCGGGACGGCGCGGCCGGCATCGAGTACCCGGTCGTCGGCTGGGGCTACTCCGAGGTCGGCGAGGTCACCGAGGTGTCCCCCGACGTCGCCGGCACACCCGGCACCCCCGCCGTCGGCGACCTGGTGTGGGGCATCTGGGGCCATCGCAGCGAGGGCGTCGTCCCCGCGGAGAAGCTGAACGGGCACACCCTCCCCGCCGGTCTCGAACCGCTGGCCGGCGCGTTCGCCCGGGTCGGCGCCATCGCCTACAACGCGGTGCTGGCCTCCGACATCCACGTCGGCGAGGACGTCGCGGTGTTCGGGCAGGGCGTCATCGGCCTGCTCACCACGCGCCTCGCCCAGCTCAACGGCGCCCGCGTCACCGCCGTCGACGCCCTCGACGGCCGCCTGGAGTGGGCCGCACGGTACGGCGCCGCGCTCACCCTCAACGCCCGCACGGACGACGTCGCCGAACGGGTCCGGGAGGCCACCGGAGGGCTCGGCGCGGACGTCGCCATCGAGATCAGCGGCGCCTACCCGGCCCTGCACGAGGCGCTCCGCGCGGTCACCGTCGGAGGCCGCGTCGTCGCCTCCGGCTTCTACCAGGGCGACGGCACCGGGCTGCGGCTCGGCGACGAGTTCCACCACAACCGGGTCCAGCTGGTCTGCTCGCAGATCGGCGGCGTGCCGCAGCAGCTCGCCGGCCGCTGGACCGTCGAACGGCTGCAGCAGACCTTCCTGCGACTCGTCGCCGAGGGGCGGGTCGACGTGGAGTCCCTGGTCAGCCACGTGGTGCCGGTCGCCGACGCCGCCGAGGCGTACGTCCTGCTGGACGAACGGCCGCAGGACGCGCTGCAGACCGTCCTCGAGTTCTGACCCTCCCCCTCTCCACGCCACGCCGCACGTCTCCACGCCACGCCGCACGGAACCCTCCGGAAAGGCCCCCTCCATGTTCAGAACCGCCTGCCAGGAACAACTCCTTCCCGGCGACACCCTCCAGGAGAAGTGGGAGTTCGCCCTGGCCGCGGGATACGACGCCGTCGAGGTGCGCGGAAAGGGCGACTTCGCCTTCCGCGACCGCCTGCCGGAGCTGCGGCAGGCCGCCGCCGACGGCGTCGTCATGCCGACCGTCTGCGTCGACATGCCGCACTTCCTCGGCGCGTTCGACGACGACCAGCGCAAGGACGCCGTCGCCCAGATGAAGTCGCAGCTCAGCGTCATCGCCGAGATCGGCGGACGCGGCGCGCAGACCCCCGCCTCGTACGGCATGTTCTCGCGCCGGCTCCCGCCGTTCACGCCGCCGCGCGGCGAGGAGGAGGACCGCGCAGTGCTGCTGGAAGGGCTGTCCGAACTCGGCGCACACGCGAAGGCGGAGGGCGTCACGCTCTTCCTGGAGCCGCTGAACCGCTACGAGGACCACATGGTCAATCGCCTCGACCAGGCCGTGGACCTGATCCGGGAGGTCGGCCTGGACTCGGTGCGGATCGGCATCGACAGCTACCACATGAACATCGAGGAGTCCGACCCCGCGGCGGCGATCCTCGCCGCCGCCGCGTACATCGGGCACGCCCAGGTCTCCGACTCCAACCGCTTCCAGCCCGGCGCGGGCCACCTGGACTGGCCGGCCTGGCTGGGCGCGCTGGACGCCGCCGGCTACGCCGGCGAACTGGCCCTCGAATGCCGCCTGACCGGCGACCCGGCGGAGGCCGTACGGTCCGTCCCGCCGTTCCTCACCCGCGCGGCCGGACTGCGGGAGACCGGACTGCGGGAGGCCGACGGATGACCGCGCCCGTCCTCACCCGCCCGCACGGCCCCGCCCACACCCCGCAGGGGCGCACGGCGCTGCGCCGGGCCGCCCGCCGGGTGCTGCTGCACAACTGGACCGGCACCTCCACCGTGCCCTCCCACGGCCTGTACCCGCACCAGTGGAGCTGGGACTCCGCGTTCGTCGCCATCGGCCTGCGGCACCTGTCCGTACGCCGGGCGCAGCGCGAACTGGAGACGCTGACGGCCGCCCAGTGGGGCGACGGGCGGGTACCGCACATCGTGTTCAACCGGGCCGTGCCGCTGGGCGCGTACTTCCCCAGTCCCGACTTCTGGCGTTCCTCCACCGCCGGGGCGGCGGCCGGTGCACCACGAGAGGTGGAGACCTCCGGCATCGTGCAGCCGCCGGTACACGCCCTGGCGGCCTGGCTGGTGCACGAGGCCGACCCGGCCGCGTCGCGCCGTCGCGGTTTCCTCCCCCGGCTCTACCCGCGTCTGGCCGCCTGGCACCGCTACCTGGCCGACCGCCGCGACCTGGGCGGCGGCGGACTGGCCGCCGTGCTGCACCCGTGGGAGCCCGGCATGGACAACAGCCCGTGCTGGGACGGGCCGTTGCAGCGCGTCGAGCCGGTCCCGGCGCACACGTTCCGCCGTGCCGACCTCGACCACGGCGCCGCCTCCGACCGGCCCACCGACCTGGACTACGGCCGGTACGTGCGGCTTGCCGCCGACTACCGCGACCGCGGCTACCGGGACGGCGGCCCCGGTGGGGCGCACGCGTTCGCCGTGGAGGACCCGGGCACGAACGCGCTGTTCGCCGCCTCCGAGTACGCTCTCGCCCGGATCGCGGACGAGGTCGGCGCAGCCCCGGGGCCACACCTCCGGCGCGCGGAGGCCCTGACCGACGCGCTGGTGACCCGGCTGTGGGACGCGGAGACGGGTGTGTTCCGGTGCCGCGACCTGCGGGCGGACGCGCTCGTGCCCGAAATCGGTGTCGGCGGGCTGATCCCGCTGCTCGTACCCGGTCTCCCGGCAGACGTGGTGCGGGCGCTGGTGCGTACGGCCGCCGGGCCGCACTTCGGCCTCGGCGACACCGTGCGCATGGCGCCCAGCTACGACCTCGCCGGTCACGCCTTCGACCCCGGCCGATACTGGCGCGGCCCCGCCTGGTTCAACGTCAACTGGCTGCTGGAGCGCGGCCTGCGGCAGCACGGGTACACCGACCGGGCCGACGCCCTGCGGGACGCCGCCCTGGACGCCGCGGGCGGCTCCGGGTTCGCCGAGTACGTCGACCCGTACAGCGGGGAGGCGCGCGGCACCCGCGACTTCAGCTGGACGGCCGCGCTGGCGCTCGACCTGCTCGCCGCCGCGCCCGCACCCGCCGCGCCCGCGCCCGCTGCCCCCACTCCCGAGGAGGACACCGCGTGACCCCCGACTCCCGACTCCTCGTTCACGACGGCACGTTCGCCGTGCTGGACGCCGCCGGCGACGTCACCGGCCGCAGCGGCGCGTCCCCCGACGGGCTGTTCCTTCACGACGGCCGCCACCTCAGCCGGTGGCGGCTCAGCCTGGACGGCTCGGCCCCGGACGTGCTGGTGCCGCTGAGGGCCGACGGCAGCGGGGGAACGGCCGTGCTGTGCCCGCCGTTCCGCCGCGACCGGCCCCCGGCCTGCACCGTGCACCGTGAGCAGGCCGTGGACTCGGGCGCCCTCGTCGAACGGCTGCGGCTGACGGCCAACGTCGGCCACGAGGTCACCGTCCGCGTGGCGCTGACGGCGGCGGCCGACTTCGCCGACGTGTTCTCGCTGCGCGGCGACCACACCTTCGGCACGCCCGGCGCCGAGCGCAGCGCCGAACCCCTGGCGGACGGCGTCGCGTTCGGCTACCGACGCGGGGACTGGCGGACCGGAACGACGGTCACCGCCCAGCCCCCGCCCGAGTCCGTCACCCCGGTGGACGCGGCGGACCGGCATTCGGCGGACGGCGGCGACGCGCACCGGCTGGAGTGGACCGTCACCCTCCCGCCGCACGGCAGCGCCCGCATCGACCTCCGGGTGACCGCCCGTCCGCACACCGGCCTCGGCCCCGGCGAGCCGGCCTCCTCGCCCGCCGCCGCGCGCGACCGCGTCACCGCCGAGGTGGACGCCTACGTCTGCGCCGACCCCGCGCCGGCACAGCTCACCCGGTGGCCGGAACTGCTGCGCGCCTGCGAGCAGGGCCTCGCCGACCTGGCCGGGCTGCGCGTACCCGCCGCCGGACCGGACGACGAGCCGCTGCTTCCGCCCGCCGCGGGCGTGCCGTGGTTCCTCACTCTCTTCGGCCGCGACTCGCTGCTCACCTCCCTGTACGCGCTGCCGTACCGGCCGGACCTGGCCGCCGCGACGCTGCCGGCGCTCGCCGCCACCCAGGCCACCGGAGCCGACCCCTCCCGGGTCGCCCAGCCCGGCAAGATCGTGCACGAGATCCGGCACGGCGAGCTCGCCCACTTCGGCCAGGTCCCGTTCGGCCGCTACTACGGCACGGTCGACGCCACGCCGCTCTTCCTGGTGCTGCTCGGGGAGTACACCGACCACACCGGCGACACGGCGACGGCCCTGCGCCTGGAGCAGCACGCACGAGCCGCCGTGGACTGGATGTTCCGGCACGGCGGACTGGACGAGCGCGGCTACCTCGTCTACGAGGCCGACGCGGACGGGCTGGCCAACCAGAACTGGAAGGACTCCCCCGGCTCGATCTGCGACGCCGACGGCACCCCCGCGCAGGGCGCCCTCGCCGTCAGCGAGGTGCAGGGCTACGCCTACGACGCGCTGCGCCGTACCGCCCGCCTGGCCCGCACGGTGTGGGACGACGCGGCGTGGGCCGACCGGCTGGAGGAGGCGGCCGGCGACCTGAAGTCCCGTTTCCGGCGTGACTTCTGGATGGACGCCGAGGACTTCCCCGCCCTCGCCCTGGACGGCTCCGGGCGCCGGGTCACCGCGCTCGGCTCGGACGCCGGGCACCTGCTGTGGTCCGGCATCCTCGACGGCCGCGACGCGCGAGCCGTCGGACGGCGCCTGCTGGAACCGGACTTCTTCAGCGGCTGGGGCGTCCGCACGCTCGCCGCGGGCCAGCCCGCGTACCACCCGCTGACGTACCACCGGGGCAGCGTCTGGCCGCACGACAACGCGGTCGTCGCGCTCGGCCTGGCGCGCCACGGCCTGCACGACGAGGCCCGTCGCCTCGCCGAGGGCGTCCTCGCGGCAGCCGAACGCACCGGCTGGCGACTCCCGGAGGTCCTGGCCGGCCACGGCCGCGACGACCACCCGGAGCCCGTCTCCTACCCGCACTCCTGCTCCCCGCAGGCATGGGCGGCCGCGACGCCGCTCGCCCTGCTCACCGCCGTGGGGGCCGCACCGGGCGCCTGACACCCCGGCCCGCCCCCACCCACCGCCCCCGGCCGCACTCCCCCCCCTCGCGGCCGGGGGCGGTCCCGTCCGCAGCGCTTCCAGCACGTGCCCCAATCTCCTCCACAACTCTTGTTAACGCACGTTAACGCATGTCAGGCTGAGTGGCGACACCTGTGGATACGGAGAGGACCACCATGCACGACGCCGACCTGGATCCGGCGCGCGAGAAGCTGATACGCGAGAGCATCGACCGCCAGACCATGCTGGCCATGCTCGGAGTGGAGGTCGCGGAGGTCGGCGCGGGGCGCGTCGTCCTGGAGATGCCCTTCCGCGGCGACATGTGCCAGCAGAACGGCTTCGTGCACGCCGGTGCGATCACGACGGTCGCCGACTCGGCGTGCGGCTACGCCGCGCAGACGCTGATGCCGGAGGGCAGCGACGTCCTCAGCGTCGAGTTCAAGGTGAACCTGCTGCGCCCGGCGGTCGGCGAACGGTTCCGGGCCGAGGCCGCCGTCGTCCGCGCCGGCCGCACCCTCACGGTCTGCTCCGCCGACGTCTTCGCCCTCGCCGCGGACGGCTCCAGCAAGCAGATCGCCCTGATGCAGGCCACCATGACGACCGTTCACCCAGACCCCCGCGCCGCCTCCTGACCCGGTGCCGCACCGTGCGGTCACGCCGCCGGGGTGACGTGGGAGTGGGTGCAGAGCCAGCCGGTGGGCGTGCGGAGGTAGACGTCGGTGGTCCACTCGTCGGCGTGGAACGCCTGGCCGCGGTAGTGGGCGGTGTTGACCACCCGCGCGGTGAGGACGGCGGTGTCCCCGTACACGCGGACCCGGGCCGTGCCCTCGACGGTGCGCATCATCTCGTGCGTCAGGTCGCCGGAGGCGACCAGCGACAGGAACTTCTCCCGGGTGCCGATGCCGTCCTGGTCGACGAGGACCCAGTCGTCCGTCATGTAACGGCCGATGGCGCGCACGTCGTTGGCGACGATCGCGTCCGCCCACGCCTGGGCGAGTGCGAGGAGGCGTTCCTCGTCGGTGCCGTTCATGCCGGAGTCTCGTTCCTGCGGTGGCCGGGCGAGGAGGGAGCGAAGACGTACGGCCTCGTGGTCGTCAGGCGGTGGAAGCCGAGCCGCTCGAGGACCGGGCGGGCGGCGTCGGACGCGTCGACGTGCAGATAGCGGAAGCCGCGCTCGGCCGCGTGCCGTGCGCGGGCGGCGACCAGCGCACGGTACAGGCCGCGGCCGCGCCACTCGGGAAGGGTGCCGCCACCCCACAGCCCGGCGAAGCCGGTGCCGGCGGGTTCCGGCGGGAGGCTCGCCCGGGCGGCGGACACCGGGCGGTCGCCGGCCAGGGCGACGACCAGGTGCACGGTCTCGGGCGCCGTCTCCAGCACGGGCCGCAGCCAGGAGCGCAGTGACGTGCCGCCGGGCCCGAACACCGCGTCGTGGACCTCGTCCAGGAGGTGCAGTTCGGCGGGGTCGGTGACGGTGTGCAGGCGCACGCCCTCGGAGAGCGCGGCGTCGGTCGGTACCGACGTCACCTCGGCGACCATCACGGCCTCGTCCGGCCCCGGCGTGAAGCCGGCCCGGCGAAGGCGTCCGGCGAGGTCGGCGGGGCGGTCGTGCGCATAGACCTTCCACTCGAACGGATGACCGTAGGCGGCGAAGGCGCGGAGCTGGGCGGCGATGGCGGCGTCGGCGGTCTCCTCGTCCAGGTCGGACCAGCACACGCCGTGCCAGCCGCGGCCGTCCGGGACGACGTGGCGGAGGACGGCGCCCGCGCCGTGGTCGCGTTCGAGCCGCGCGCCCGGGCCCTCGGCGGGCGCGTCGCGCCGTACCGCCGCGTCGTAGCGGCGGAGCGCCTCGTGCAGGTCCATGTGTCCATCCCAGCACCGGGGCGGCGGGCGCACCACCGTATTTTCGCGGCGTAGAGCGGCCGGATCGGGGAACTCCGTGAGGCCGGACCGTCCGTGTACGAGTTGGAGGCGCCATGAGCGAGCACACCTACCGGGTGACCGAGATCGTCGGCACGTCGCACGAGGGCGTGGACGCCGCGATCAAGAACGCGATCAGCCGTGCCTCGGAGACGCTGCGGCACCTGGACTGGTTCGAGGTGGCGGAGGTACGCGGACACATCGAGAACGGACAGGTCAAGCACTACCAGGTGGGGCTGAAGGTCGGTTTCCGCCTGGAGGACGGCCAGTCGGCGGGAGCGTAGGCGGGCCCCGCATCCGGAGTCAGCCCCCGGAGGTGTCGAGTTCGGCGTCGGGGGTGACGCAGGCGGCGTCGTAGGGGTCGTCGAGCCAGCCGTCGGGGAGGACGACCCGGTTGCGGCCGGCGGTCCGGCCGCGTGGGCCGTCGGCTCCCGCGGCGGGCCAGGGCTGGTCGAGGTCCAGCTCGGCGAGCAGGTCGCCCATCTCGCTCAGCGAGGAGGCGACGGCCAGGCTGCGGCGCATGTCGGAGCCGACGGAGAAGCCCTTGGTGTACCAGGCCACGTGCTTGCGGAAGTCGATCACCCCGCGCGACTCGTCATCCAGCCATTCGCCCAGCAGCCGCGCGTGCCGCAGCATCGTGTCCGCGACCTCGCGCAGCGTGGGGCGGGCGTAGTCCTCCGCGCCCCGGCCGTCGAACGCGGCGACCAGGTCGCCGAAGAGCCAGGGGCGGCCCAGGCAGCCACGGCCGACGACGACGCCGTCGCACCCGGTCTCGCGCACCATCCGCAGCGCGTCGTCCGCCGACCAGATGTCGCCGTTCCCGAGCACGGGGATGTCGGAGAGGGCGCCGACGGTGTCCTTGAGGCGGGAGATGGCGTCCCAGTCGGCGGTGCCGCCGTAGTGCTGGGCGGCGGTGCGGCCGTGCAGGGCGACGGCGGTGACGCCCTCCTCGACGGCGATGCGCCCGGCGTCCAGGTAGGTGAGGTGCTCGTCGTCGATGCCCTTGCGCATCTTCATCGTCACCGGCAGGTGTCCCGCGCCCGTCACGGCCTCGCGCAGGATGGCGCGCAGCAGGTTCCGCTTGTACGGCAGGGCGGAGCCGCCGCCCTTGCGGGTGACCTTGGGGACCGGGCAGCCGAAGTTGAGGTCGATGTGATCGGCCAGGTCCTCTTCGACGATCATCCGGACGGCCTTGCCGACGGTCACCGGGTCGACGCCGTACAGCTGGATCGAGCGCGGACGCTCGTCGGCGTCGAAGTGCACCAGCCGCATCGTCTTCTCGTTGCGCTCCACCAGCGCCCGCGTCGTGATCATCTCGCTGACGAACAGGCCGCGGCCGCCCGAGAACTCCCGGCACAGAGTGCGGAAGGGGGCATTGGTGATCCCTGCCATCGGGGCGAGGACCACCGGGGGCGAGACGGTGTGGGGGCCGATCTGCAGCGGCTGCGTCGTCATGGCCGGGGACGGGCCTTTCGTCGGGGAGTCGGGGGCCGGTCCCCCATTGTCGCGCACCCGCGCCCGGTGCCGGACCCGGCGGGTGGGCCGGCCGTACGGTGAGGGGATGCGGCTGCTGCTCACCTCCGACACCCACCTGCCGAAGCGGGCCCGGGAGCTCCCCGGCGAGCTGCTGGAGCGGGTGGCGGAAGCCGACGTCGTCGTGCACGCGGGCGACTGGGTGGACACGGCGACGCTGGACCTGCTGGAAGCCCGGTCGCGGCGCCTGATCGGGGTGTACGGCAACAACGACGGCCCCGAGCTGCGGGCGCGCCTGCCCGGGACGGCGTACGCGGAGCTGGGCGGGCTGCGCTTCGCGGTCGTGCACGAGACGGGCGGCCGGCAGGGGCGGGAGCGGCGCTGCGCCCAGCGCTTCCCGGACGTGGACGTGCTGGTCTTCGGGCACAGCCACATCCCGTGGGACACGCGGGCGGCCGGTGGTCCGCGGCTGCTGAACCCGGGGTCGCCGACGGACCGCCGGCGCGAGCCGTACTGCACGTACATGACCGCCGAGGCGGCGGACGGGCGACTGTCCGAGGTCGTCCTGCACCGTCTGCCGCGCCGGGCCCCTTCCTGACGCACGCGCGGGGGCGTCCGGGCCCGCGGGGACGCCGCCCGCGCCCGTTCCGCGCCCGTCTCACCGGCCGGACGGCCGGGCCCTCCCCCGCCCTCGTCCGCGCGGCTACGGTGACAGTGACCCGCACGCCGTCGAGCCGAGAGGCAGCCGCTCACCGTGAACTCCCGACCCGCCGCAGCGCCCGACGCGGGCCTCGCCTCCACGCCCGCCACCGCGCCCGTCGCAGGTCCCGTCGCCGTGCTGGGCGAGTGCGTCGCCGACGCCTTCGTCGAACCGGGTACGGCCCCGCCGGGCGCCCTCCGGATGGAGGTGCGGGCGGGCGGCGGCCCGGCGAACACCGCCGTGGCCCTGGCCCGGCTGGGCACGCCGACCCGCTTCCTGGGCCGGCTCTCCGACGACGTCTTCGGCCGCCTCTTCCGCACGCACCTGGAACGCTCCGGGGTGGACGTGCGGGCGGCCGTACGGGCGGCGGAGCCGAGCACGCTGGCGGTGGCGGACCTGGCCGACGACGGCAGCGCCGCGTACTCCTTCCACGCCCGCGGCACCGCCGACTGGCAGTGGACGGCGGCCGAGCTGAGCGCGGCGGCGGACGGGCCCCTGTCCTGCCTGCACACCGGTTCGCTCGCGCTGGTGCGGCCGCCCGGCGGGCAGGCGGTGGAGGCGCTGCTGGCGGACGTGCGGGAGCGGGCGACGGTGTCGGTGGACCCGAACGTGCGGCCGCTGCTGGTCGACCCGGCCGACTACCGGGAGCGGCTGCCGCAGTGGTGCGCGGCGGCGGACGTGCTGCGGCTGTCGGACGAGGACCTGGCGCACCTGCGGCCGGGTGAGAGCCCCGAGCGGGCGGCCGGGTGGTTCCACGAGCACGGGGTGCCGCTGGTCGTCGTGACGCTGGGCGCGCAGGGCGTGTTCGCATCGCTGGACGGGAAGACGCTGCACGCGGCGACACCGCGGATCGAGGTGGTGGACACGGTCGGCGCGGGCGACTCGTTCATGGCCGGGTTCCTGCACGCGCTGCACGCGGCGGGGGCGCTCGGCGGGCGCCTGGACGGGCTGACGGCGGCCGGGGTCGAGGCGGCGCTGGCGTTCGGCGCACGGGTGGCCGCGGCGGTGTGCGCGGTGCGGGGTGCGGACCCGCCGTGGGCGGCCGACCTGGCCGAGTGACCGGCCGGGCGGGACCGCGCCCGCACCGCGGGCGCGCGCGCCGACGACCCCGTCGCCCGCTGTACCGGAGGCGGACGGCGGACGGGGTCAGCGGGCGGCGGGCGGCAGGGGCTGTTCGGCCCAGATGGTCTTGCCCTGCCGGGCGTAGCGGCTGCCCCAGCGGCCGGCGAGCTGCGCGACCAGGTAGAGCCCGCGGCCGCCCTCCTCGGTGCTGCCCGCCCGCCGCATCCGCGGCTGGGTGTTGCTGGGGTCGGAGACCTCGCAGATCAGGGTGCCGGCGCGGATGAGGCGCAGCTCGATGGGACCGCCCGCGTGCCGGACCGCGTTGGTGACCAGTTCGCTGGTGACCAGTTCGGTGGTGAACACCAGGTCGTCCAGGTCCCATTCCGCGAGCCGCCGCGCGACCAGCTTGCGCGCGTCGGCCACCACCTCCGGGTCGGCCTCCAGCGTCCAGGCGGCGGTGTCGGCGGGCGGCACGGCCCGGGTGCGGGCGAGCAGAAGGGTGATGTCGTCCGGGACCTGCGTGGGGGCCAGCCCGGCGACGACGTCCCGCCCCACCTCGGGGAGCGGGCGCAGGAACGGGTCGGCCGTGCGCAGACCGTGCAGCAGGGCGGCCATGCCGGTGTCCACGTCGCCGTCGCCCCGCTCCACCAGCCCGTCGGTGAAGAGGGCGAGCACGCTGCCCTCGTCCACGGTGGACTCCACCGGCTCGAACGGCAGGCCGCCGACGCCCAGCGGCGGCCCCGGGCTGACCTCCAGGTAGTCGGCGCGGCCGTCCGGGGAGAGCACCGCGAGCGGCGGGTGCCCGGCGCTGGCGGCGGTGACCAGACGGGACACCGGGTCGTAGGTGGCGTACAGGCAGGTGGCACCGAAGGAGTCGTACGGCACCGGCGGCACCGGCGCCTCCGCACCGGTCCGGTGGCCGACCCCGGTGCCGATGCCGCTCGGGGACTCGCCGGACTCGACGGTGAGCTGGGAGACCAGGTCGTCGAGGTGGGTGAGAAGTTCGTCGGGCTCCAGGTCGAGGTCGGCCAGGGTGCGGACGGCGGTGCGCAGCCTGCCCATGGTCGCGATGGCGTGCAGGCCGTGGCCGACGACGTCGCCGACCACCAGGGCGACCCGGGCGGAGGACAACGGGATCACGTCGAACCAGTCGCCGCTGACCCCGGTGGACACCTCGGTGGGCAGGTAG
Source organism: Streptomyces sp. CNS606 (assembly GCF_000426325.1). NCBI lineage: Bacteria > Bacillati > Actinomycetota > Actinomycetes > Kitasatosporales > Streptomycetaceae > Streptomyces > Streptomyces sp. CNS606. The sequence continues at coordinate 84,580 of NZ_AUFD01000013.1, read as the reverse complement.
ACACTGGCGCTCTGCACCCCGACCGTCTCGCTCTCGGCCGGCGGCAGCAGGCTGCTCTGCAGGCTCACCGCGGCCCGGCGTTCCAGGCCGAAGCGGCGGGCGTTGTCCAGCACCAGCCCGACGCGTGAGGCGATCTCGTCGAGCATCTCGACGTCCTTCTCGTCGAACGGGACGTCGCCGGTGCGCCACACGGTGACGCGTCCCAGCAGCAGGCCGCGGGCGCACAGCAGGGCCGACATGCCGCTGCGGGCGCCCTCGACGGCGGCCTCGTCGTCGAAGCGGGGCCGCGCGGCGGGGTCGCGCTGCCACAGGCCGTGGGTGTGCGGGCCGTCGACGTCGATCTCCACCAGCCCGCCGGAGCGCGGGCGCACCGGCAGGTCGCCGGTGGTCGCGGCGCGGCGCAGCAGATGGGTGCCCTGGTCGTCCGGGGCGGGGCTGCGGTGGCCGAAGACGGCCTCGGCGACGTCCACGGCGGCCACGTCGGCGAGGCCGGGCGTCAGCACGTCGGCGAGGTCGCGGGCCGTGCCGGTGACCGAGAGGGAGGACCCGACGAGGGCTGTGGCCCGGTGCAGCAGGTCGAGCCGGTCCCGGGCGCGCTGCTCCTCGGTGGTGTCGTTGAACAGCGTGGTGACGCCGGCGATCTGCCCGTCGGACAGCTGGAGGCGGAAGGCGGCGACGGCGAAGGTGCGCGCCGCTCGGGGGTCGGTGCGGGTGCGGGCGGAGACCTCCTCGCCGAGCAGGGGTTCGCCGGTGCGCACCACCCCGCGCAGCAGGTCGTCGACCCGTGCGGCGTCCTCCTGCCGCAGGAAGTCCGCGAGCCGCATGCCGGTCAGGTCCTCGGGCACCCCGGTGTAGTCGAGGAGCGGGGTGTTGGTGCGGACGATCCGCAGGTCGGGGTCGAAGACGGCGAGCCCGACACGTCGCTGGAGGAAGAGTTCCTCGATGAAGGCGTGGTTCTGCCGCCAGCGGGTCATCAGCGGCCGTGGCACGGCGAGGACGAGGCACCGGGAGTCGGGGCCGGCGCCTTCGGTGAGGGTGAGCACGGAGAAGGAGACCTCGACGTGGCGGGCGTCGCCGGTGCGCAGGGTGGCCGTCCCCTCCCAGAACGTGCCGTCGTCCCGGACCGGCGCGGCGGGCCAGTCGTCGGGCTCGGTCAGCAGGGAGGGCAGCGGCCGTCCGCGCAGCTCGCGGGCGGGGCGGCGGAGCAGGACTTCGGCTCCGGGGGTGCAGCCGAGCACGGTGGCCTCGCCGTCCACGATCAGCGCGGCCACGTTCGCGGGGTGGAACGGGTCCTCGTCGTTGCGGGCCATGCGTCTGCGCACCTCGCTCGCCTTGCTGCCCTCACGGACATTGTCGGGCGGTGCGGTCGGCGGCGCCCGCCCGCACCGCGGCACCCCCGTCTGAGTCCCCCGTCCGGGCCCGCCTACGCCGCTCGGGGCCCCTCAGCCGCTCTGGGCCGCCGAGGTCTCCGAGGTGCCGCCGCGGCCGTGCGTCCGCTTCCCCGGTCCGCCGTCGGGAGCCGAGCGCCGTACGGCCCCCTCGCCCGCGCGCTCGCCCACGGCCGCGGCGGGCGACGTACGGCCGCCGGCACCTCCGGAGGCGCGCCACCAGGGGGCGTCGGGCAGATCGCGTGAGGACGGCTCGAAGGAGCCGCCCGGCGGCGGCACGGCCAGCCGGACGCCGGCTTCGGAGGCGGCGGCCAGCATCCGCTCGCCGGGCTCGTACCAGGGGTGCGGGGCGAGGTTGAAGGTGCCCCAGTGGATGGGGAGCAGCACGCTCTCGGCGGCGGTGCCGCACAGGTCCAGGTGGGTGCGGACGCCCTCCTCGGGTGTCATGTGGATGTCCGGCCAGTAGTCGCTGTAGGCGCCGACCTGGATCATCGTGGCGTCGAACGGGCCGTGCGCGGAGCCGGTGTCGGCGAAGCCCTGGAAGTAGCCGGTGTCACCGCTGTGGAAGACGCTGTGGTCGGGGCCGGCGACGACCCACGACGCCCAGAGGGTGCGCTGCCGGTTGCGGAGGCCCCGGCCGCAGAAGTGGCGCGCCGGGGTGGCGGTGAGGGTGAGCCCGGCGACCTGGGTGGACTCGTGCCAGTCCAGTTCGGTGAAGCGGTCCGGGCGCAGCTTCCAGCGTTCCAGGTGCGCACCGACGCCGAGCGGGACGACGAAGTGCGCGTCGGACCGGGCGAGGGCGCGGACGGTCGGCATGTCCAGGTGGTCGTAGTGGTCGTGCGAGACCACCACGACGTCGACGCCGCCGAGGGCCGCCAGGGGCAGCGGCGGCGGATGGTAGCGGCGGGGTCCGACGAAGGTGAAGGGCGAGCAGCGCTCGCCCCAGACGGGGTCGAAGAGCACCCGTCGGCCGTCGATCTCGGCGAGCACGGTGGAGTGGCCCAGCCAGGTCAGCCGCAGTCCCGACGCGGGCGGCTCGGCCAGGTCGGGGCGGCGGACGCGGACGGGGGCGGCGGGGCGGCGCTCCTTGCGGTTGAGCATCACCCGGGCCATCTCCAGCCGCGAGCCCTCCGCGCGGGGGGCCGTGGCGGCGTGGACGGGGTTGCGGAAGGTGCCGGTGGCGGCGTCGTAGTGCGGTGAGCGTTCGATGCGGCGAAGGCGCTCACCTGCCGGTTCGGCGCCGAACGACGCGAGCCGTGGTACGGACATGGAACCTCCCGTCAGCAGATGTGAGGAGAAACGCTCCGGTGTGTGTGGATGTTCCTCCCCGCAGGACGCCGTTCGCACGCGGGGTGCACGCGTACGGCCCTGAGGAAGACTCCCCAGGGCCGTACGAGGTTGCCGGTCGGACCGGTCAGCAGCCCAGGAGGCGGCCGGCCAGGTAGCTCTCGATCTGGTCGAGGGAGACCCGGTCCTGCTTCATGGTGTCGCGCTCGCGCACGGTCACGGCGTTGTCGTCCAGGGTGTCGAAGTCGACGGTGACGCAGAACGGGGTGCCGATCTCGTCCTGGCGGCGGTACCGGCGGCCGATGGCGCCGGCGTCGTCGAACTCGATGTTCCAGTGCTTGCGCAGCGTCTCGGCGAGGCCGCGCGCCTTGGGCGACAGCTTCTCGTTGCGGGACAGCGGCAGCACGGCGACCTTGACCGGCGACAGGCGCGGGTCGAGGCGCATCACGGTGCGCTTCTCCATCTTGCCCTTGGCGTTCGGCGCCTCGTCCTCGACGTAGGCGTCGAGCATGAACGCGAGCATGGCGCGGTTGACGCCGGCCGCGGGCTCGATGACGTACGGCGTCCAGCGCTCGCCGGCCTCCTGGTCGAAGTACGACAGGTCCTGGCCGGAGGCCTTGGAGTGCGCGCCGAGGTCGTAGTCGGTGCGGTTGGCGACGCCCTCGAGCTCGGAGAACTCACTGCCGCCGAAGTGGAAGCGGTACTCGATGTCGGCGGTGCGCTTGGAGTAGTGGGAGAGCTTCTCGGCCGGGTGCTCGTACCAGCGGATGTTCTCCTCGCGGATGCCGAGGTCGCGGTACCAGTTCCAGCGCTGCTCCATCCAGTACTCGTGCCACTTCTCGTCCTCGCCCGGCTTGACGAAGAACTCCATCTCCATCTGCTCGAACTCGCGGGTGCGGAAGATGAAGTTGCCCGGCGTGATCTCGTTGCGGAACGACTTGCCCATCTGCGCGATGCCGAACGGGGGCTTCTTCCGCGAGGTCTGCTGGACCTGCGCGAAGTTCGTGAAGATGCCCTGGGCGGTCTCGGGTCGCAGGTAGGCGACGGAGCCGGAGTCCTGGGTCGGGCCGAGGTGGGTGGCGAGCAGGCCGGAGAACTGCTTGGGCTCGGTGAAGGCGCCCTTGTTGCCGCAGTGCGGGCAGTTGACGTCGGCGAGGCCGTTCTCCGGCATCCGGCCGTGCTTCGCCTCGTACGCCTCCTCCAGGTGGTCGGCACGGAAGCGCTTGTGGCAGGAGGTGCACTCGGTGAGCGGGTCGGAGAACGTGGCGACGTGCCCGGACGCCTCCCAGACCTCGGAGGCAAGGATGACCGACGAGTCGATGCCGACGACGTCCTCGCGCGAGGTGACCATGGAGCGCCACCACTGGCGCTTGATGTTCTCCTTCAGCTCCACGCCGAGCGGGCCGTAGTCCCAGGCGGCACGCTGACCGCCGTAGATCTCGCTGCAGGGGTATACGAAGCCACGGCGCTTGCTCAGGCTGACGATGGTGTCGATCTTGTCGGCGGCCACGGTGCTCTCTTCATCAACGACGACGGAATACCTCAGATTACCGGCGGGACAGGGTCCCGGATCAAATCGGCGACCGCCTCCGGCGGTCGGGCGGGCGGGGCCTCCCGAGTGAGCGAGATCACCCGTTCGGGGCATTTGACAATCATTTCCACGTGGCGTGAAAATGACTGTCATGAACGCTCGCTCCGCCTCCCCCGGCCGCTCCCCCGGCCGCCCCCTCATACGCACCGCCGCCCCGGCGGTGGCGGCCGTGCTGGGCCTGCTGCCGCTGACCGCCTGCGGCGGCGACGCGGGCGCCGACGACGGCCGGGTGGACGTGGTCGCGTCCTTCTACCCGATGGAGTTCCTGGCCGAGGAGATCGGCGGCGAGCACGTGGACGTCACCGGCCTCACCTCGCCCGGCGTCGAGCCGCACGACCTGGAACTCGCTCCGAAGCAGGTCGGCATGCTCGGCGACGCCGACCTGGTCGTCTATCTGAAGGGTCTCCAGCCGGCCGTGGACGAGGCCGTCGAGCAGGCCGAGGCCGCGCACGTCGCCGAGGCCACGGCGTACACCTCGCTGGAGAAGCACGGAGGCCACGAGGGCCACGACCACGGCGGCGAAGAGGAGCACGGGCACGAGGACGATCGCGCCCACGAGGAAGGCGGAGGCCACGAGGGCCACGACCACGCCACCGAGGGCGGCGGCGACCCGCACGTCTGGCTCGACCCGGTGCGCTACGCCGAGATCGCCGAGGGCGTCGGGAAGCAGCTCGCGAAGGCCGACCCCGAGCACGAGAAGGCGTACCGGGAGAACACCGAGGACCTGGTCGGCCGCCTGAAGACGCTCGACGACGACTTCCGCACCGGTCTCGAGGGCCGGAAGACCGACACGTTCGTCACCACCCACGCCGCGTTCGGCTACCTCGCCGACCGGTACGGGCTGCACGAGGAGTCGCTCTCCGGCGTCGATCCGGCCTCCGGCTCCATCAGCGCCTCCCACATCAAGGAACTCCACGAGATCGTGAAGGAGGACGACGTGAGCACCGTCTTCTTCGCGAGCCGCGCCAGCGACGACGCCGCGGACACCCTCGCTCAGGACCTGAACCTGCGGACGGGCGTCCTCTCCTCGCTGGAGTCCGTCGAGGACACCGGCACCCAGGACTACCTCTCCGTCATGCGCCAGAACCTCCAGGCCCTGCGCACCGCGCTCGGCACCCGGTGAGCCCGCCGCTCCCGCAGACGCAGCACACCACCGAAGGAGACGCCGTGACGCAGCAGCCGGAAGCCGCCATCTCCCTCCGCGAAGCCACCGCCGTGCTCGGCGGCCGCCAGGTGCTGCGCGGCGTCGACCTGACCGTCGGACGCGGCGAGGTCGTCGCGCTGCTCGGCGCGAACGGCTCGGGCAAGTCCACCACCGTGCGCGCCGTCCTCGGGCGCACCCCCCTCGCCTCGGGCTCGCTGGACCTGTTCGGCACCCCGCTGCGCCGCTTCCGCGACTGGCGCCGCGTCGGCTACGTCCCGCAGCGTTCCACCGCCACCGCAGGCGTCCCGGCCACGGTCCGCGAAGTCGTGTCCTCCGGCCGCCTCGGTCGCCGCCGCTTCCTGCCGCTCGGCGGCGGCGACCGGGACGCGGTCGACCGCGCGCTGCACGTCGTGGGCATGGCGGGACGGGCCGGGGACGCCGTGGGCGCCCTGTCCGGCGGCCAGCACCAACGGGTACTCATAGCCCGCGCCCTCGCGGGCGAACCGGATCTGCTGATCATGGACGAGCCGCTGGCCGGCGTGGACCTGGTCAGCCAGCGCGTGCTGGCCGAGGCGCTGCGCGAACAGGTCGGCCGCGGCACCTCGGCCCTGCTGGTGCTGCACGAACTGGGCCCGCTCGCCCCGCTCATCGACCGCGCGGTGGTGCTGGAGGACGGCCGCGTCCAACGCGTCGACGACCCGGACCGGCTGCACGACCTGGCCTGCCACCCGCACGACACCCCGGCGGCCGAACCGGCCCCGGCGATCAGGACCGGACTGCTGTCATGACCGAGATGCTCTCCTACGACTTCATGCAGCGGGCGCTGCTCGCCGCCCTGCTCGTCGGCGTCACCGCCCCGGCCGTCGGCATCTACCTGGTGCAGCGCCGCCAGGCGATCATGGGCGACGGCATCGGCCACGTCGCCCTCACCGGCGTCGCGCTCGGCTTCCTGCTCTCCACCAGCCCGGTGTGGACGGCCGTGCTGGTCGCCGCGCTGGGCTCGGTCGGCATGGAACTCATCCGCTCCTACGGCCGGACGCGCGGCGACGTGGCGCTCGCCCTGCTGTTCTACGGCGGCATCTCCGGCGGCATCATGCTGATCAACCTGACGCCGGGCGAATCCAACGCCAGCCTGAACACCTACCTCTTCGGCTCCATCACCACGGTCTCGGAATCCGATCTGGTCACCATCACCGTGCTGGCCGTGCTGGTCGTCCTCGTCGCGTTCGGCCTGCGGCGGCAGCTGTTCGCCGTGTGCCAGGACGAGGAGTTCGCCAAGGTGACCGGACTGCCCGTGCGGTGGCTGAACCTGCTGCTCGCGGTCACCGCCGCGGTGACCGTCACCGTGGCCATGCAGGTGGTCGGGCTGCTCCTGGTCAGCGCGCTGATGGTGGTACCCGTCGTGGCCGCGCAACAGCTCACCCGCGGCTTCGCGGTGACGCTGGCGCTGGCCGTCGGCTTCGGAGTGCTGGTCACCCTGTCCGGCACGGTGACCTCCTACTACGCGGCCGTCCCGGCGGGGGCCGGCACCGTGCTGCTGGCCATCGCGCTGTTCGGCCTGACCTCGGTGGCCGCGGTGCCGCTGGCCCGCCGGCGGGGGGCGCGGGCCACCGAGGGGGAACCGTCGGGCACCCTGGAGGGAGAGCACGCCACGGCAGGCGTCCGCTAGCTCGCTGCGCGGGCCGGTCGGAGCCACCTGGCACAATGGCGAGCCGACCCGCACGGCAGCTCGACGAGTGGAGGAGGCAACGGTGGCGACCGCAGGTCCCCCCGTCCGCGGACGGTCGACCCGGCAGCGCGCAGCCGTGGCGGCCGCGCTGGCGGAGGTCGAGGAGTTCCGCAGCGCACAGGAGCTGCACGACATGCTCAAGCACCGCGGCGACTCCGTGGGGCTGACCACCGTCTACCGGACGCTCCAGTCCCTCGCCGACGCCGGCGAGGTCGACGTACTGCGCACGGCCGAGGGCGAAGCCGTCTACCGCCGCTGCCACAGCGACGACCACCACCATCACCTGGTGTGCCGGCACTGCGGCAAGGCCGTCGAGGTCGAGGGCCCGGCCGTCGAACGGTGGGCCGAATCCGTCGCCGCCGAACACGGCTTCGTGGACGTCGGCCACACCGTCGAGATCTTCGGCACCTGCGGCGACTGCGCCAAGGACTGACACTCCCGGCCGCCCCGCGCCTCCCCGCCCGCGCGGCTCCCGGGTCTCCGGCTCCCCCGCCCGGCCGGATGAAGGAGTGACACCGGCCCCGCACCCGGCGTGCCGGGCCCGTCCCCGCTCCGCCGCGCGACCACCCTGGCCATGCCGGGCGGAACGTGCCGCTCCGGTCCTGCGGCGCGGATCGTGAGGAGCGGAACGATGACGACGGACTGGTCCGCGGTGGGCACCGTCCGCATCGGCCCGGACCTGGAGGTGCGGCGACTCGGTCTCGGCGGAGCGTGGCTGACCGGCCCCGGCACCTACGGCCCGCCCGCCGATCCGGACGCGGCGCGGGCGGTGGTGCGCCGCGCCGTCGAGGCGGGTGTGCAGCTGGTCGACACCGCCGACTGCTACGGGCCGGAGATCAGCGAGACGCTGATCTCCGAGGCGCTCACCCCGTACCGGGACCACGTGGCCATCTCCACCAAGGGCGGACGACGTGCGCTCGGAGCCGGCTCCTGGCAGGCCGACGGCCGCCCGGAACACCTGCGGCGCGCGTGCGAGGGCAGCCTGCGGCGGCTGCGGCGGGACACGATCGACCTCTACCAGCTCAACGCCGTCGACCCGGCGGTTCCCCTGGAGGAGTCACTGGGAGCCCTGGTGGAACTGCGCGAGGCGGGGAAGATCCGGCACATCGGCGTCTGCAACGTGACGGTCGCACAGCTGGAGGCGGCGCTCTCCGTCACCGCGGTCGCGTCGGTGCAGGACCGGTACGACCTGACGACCCGGGGCCACGACGACGTGCTCGACGCGTGCGCGGCGCGGGGCCTCGCCTTTCTCCCCTGGTTCCCGCCGGCGAACGCGCTGCGCGCCGCACCGGGCTCCGCGCTCGCCCGGATCGCCCGGTCCCACGAGGCGTCCCCCGCCCAGGTCGCGCTGGCCTGGCTGCTGCGGCGGTCACCCGTGACCCTGCCGCTGCCGGGGACCACGGACCCGCAGGGCTGGGAGGAGGACCTGGCGGCTCTCCGGCTGCGGCTGTCCGAGGCCGAGGTGGACGCGCTGGCGGCACCCGTCCCGCCGCCCGGCGGGCGCCCCTGATCCGCTGCGGGACCCGGCCGGGGCGGCGGGTTCAGCCCTGCTGCGGGGCGGTGGGCACCTCGTTGGGCCGGGCGCCGCCGAAGCGGCGGTCGCGGCGGGCGTACTCCAGGCAGGCGTCCCACAGATTGCGGCGGTCGAAGTCCGGCCAGAGGACGTCCTGGAAGACCATCTCCGCGTAGGCGCTCTGCCATATCAGGTAGTTGGAGGTCCGCTGTTCCCCGGAGGGGCGCAGGAAGAGGTCGACGTCGGGCATGTCCCGGTAGTAGAGGTACTTCGCGAACGTCTTCTCGCCGACCTTGTCCGGGTCCAGGCGTCCCGCGGCCACGTCCGCCGCGATCGCCTTCGCGGCGTCGGCGATCTCCGCACGGCCGCCGTAGTTGACGCAGAAGTACAGCGTCATCGCGTCGTTGTGCTTCGTCTGCTCCTGCGCGACCTGGAGCTCCTGGACGACGGACTTCCACAGCTTCGGCATCCGGCCCACCCAGCGGATGCGGATGCCGAGGGCGTCCATCTCGTCGCGGCGGCGGCGGATGACGTCCCGGTTGAAGTTCATCAGGAAGCGGACCTCTTCGGGCGAGCGCTTCCAGTTCTCGGTGGAGAAGGCGTACAGCGACAGGTTCTTGACGCCCATCTCCAGGCAGCCCTTGAGCACGTCCAGCACGACGCCCTCGCCGACCCTGTGGCCCTCGGTGCGCGGCAGGCCGCGCTCCTTCGCCCACCGGCCGTTGCCGTCCATCACGACCGCGACGTGGTTCGGGACCAGCTCGGCCGGGATCTGCGGGGGACGGGCTCCGGAGGGGTGCGGCTCGGGGAGGGCGTAGGCGGCTGATCCGCGACGCTGCCGGGACAGCATTCCGCGACGGGCCATGGGTCTCAGCTCCATCGGATCGTGCGAGGACTTCTCCCCGGGAGCCTAGTCCACCCCGGGAGACCCCTACGCCGGGCCGCCGTTCCGCACGTAGCGCAGGGAGCGCAGGCCGCGCTCCAGGTGCCAGTGCAGGTAGGCGGAGACCAGCCCGTTTCCCTCGCGGACGTGCCGGGGCTCGGCGGCGTCCGCGGCCGGCCAGTCGCCGGTCAGCAGTGCCCCCAGCAGCCGTACGGCTTCCGGGGACGGCACGACGCTCCCGGGCACCCGGCAGTCGCCGCACACCGTGCCGCCCGCCGCGACGGAGAAGAACCGGTTGGGCCCGTGGATGCCGCACTTGGCGCAGTCGTCGAAGCTGGGCGCGTAGCCGTTCACGGCGAGGGAGCGGAGCAGGAAGGCGTCCAGCACCAGACCCGGGGCGTGCTCGCCGCCCGCCAGCGTGCGCAGGCCACCGACGAGCAACAGGTACTGCTGCACGGCCGGTTCGCCCTCGTGGTCGGTGAAGCGTTCCGCGGTCTCCAGCATCGCGGTGCCGGCGGTGTAGCGGTCGTAGTCGCCGACGATGCCGCTGCCGTACGGCGCGATGGTCTCGGTCTGCGTGCACAGCGGCAGCCCGCGACCGATCAGGTCGCTGCCGCGGGCGAAGAACTGCACGTCGACGTGGCTGAAGGGTTCCAGCCGGGCGCCGAACTTGGACTTGGTGCGGCGTACGCCGCGGGCCACCGCCCGCACCCGGCCGTGACCGCGCGTGAGCAGGGTGATGATCCGGTCCGCCTCGCCCAGTTTCTGGGTGCGCAGCACGATGCCGTCGTCGCGGAACAGGCTCATGGGGTCATTCTCCCGTACGGCCCGCCCCGTCGGCGTCGCCGGGTGCGATCAGCCCGGACTCGTACGCCGCGATCACCAGCTGCGCCCGGTCCCGCACCGCGAGCTTGCGCGTTCACGGGGAGGCAGGGCCGTCAGGAGGGGGTGCGGGCGGCGGCCAGCAGGCGTTCGGTGTCCGCGGGGCGCAGCGCGAGTGCGCAGCCGACGGATTCCAGCATGTCGCGTTCGGCGGGATCGTACGGGCCGTCGGCGAGGGCGATGGCGGCGCCCTGGAGCAGCAGCGCCTCGCGGCCGGCGGCGGCGAGGTGCGGGGCGAGGGGTTCCAGCGCCTCGCACAGTTCGATGTGCACGGCCATGTGGTGGTCGGCGGCGGCGAGGGCGTCGGAGAACTCCGGCCCGCCGGGTTCGTGGGCAGCCGGGTCGTACAGCGGGTCCGCGCAGAGCGCGGCCAGCCTCTCCAGCAGGGAGTCCTCGTCGCACTCGGGGTAGCCGGCGGCACGTACGGCCTCCACGGCCGCCTCCAGGGTGGCCCGGGAGTCGGCACCGGAGGCCGCCAGGACGGACAGCGCGACGGAGTGCACGGCCTCCCGCAGCATGGTGGCCAGCCGGTTGGTGGTGGGGTGGTCCAGCACCCCGGTGTCGTCGTGGCGGCGGCAGGCGGCGCACTCGACGACCGGCGGCACGTCGCCGCGCGGTAGGAGCGGGATGCCGAGCACGGCGAAGCGGCGGCGTCCGGCCCGCAGCCGGTAACTGCGGTCGCCGCCGCAGCCGGTGCAGAAGAACTCACCGTCGTCGAGGGTGCGCCAGCTGGTGCGGACGCCTGCGAGGGCCGCGAGGCGCGGGCCGGCCACCGGACGGTCTCTCGGGTCTCGGGAACGCACCACGCACCTCCATCACACTTCGGCAGCGCTGCCGGGTCGAGTGATGTTAACCACAGTCCCGAACCCCCGTCAGCCCCTTCGCAGAGCGGAATGTGCTCGCCGCGCGGAAACCCGCCGTGGACCTGCATGCCTTGCGCAAAGCGGAATGCAGCTCTCGGTGGCCGTCGGGTGACACGGGTGGACGGTGGAGCGGCAGGGCGGGCACCGGGGCCGCTCCGCACACCGAGCCAACCGGGCCTTTTGGCGCCACGCCCGGGCGGGAATGCTGTGACCATGACATTTCCGGCGAGACGGAGGGGGCTTCTGACATGACGACTCTCATCGTGGCGGTGGGCGGGACGGCGGTGCTCATCGGCTGGCTGCTGTGGCGCATCGTGCGCCGGGAGCAGCGGCGCATCAAGCTGGGGCACGGCTTCCGGCCGGAGAACAAGGGGCTGGCGGACATCCGGGAGGCGCGCCGCTCGGCACGGACGGTGCGGGAGGTGGGCGCGCTCCACCCGCCGCGTGACCGGGGCTGACCTGGACCGGGCCCGAGCTGACGGGCGGCGTCCGGGCCGGGGGAACCTCCCGGCATGGAGCGGCGGGACCGGGATACCCGTGGGCCCGCAGACGCCCCCGAGGGAGGTCCCGGCATGTCCACCATCGATCCTCAACCCAGAAACCCGGTCAGCGACGCCTGGAACACGGTGGCGAGCTACGACTCGTACGAGAAGGCGCAGACCGCCGTCGACACGCTGTCGGACGCGCACTTCCCGGTCGAGCACATCGACATCGTGGGGTCGGACCTGCGGCTGGTCGAGCATGTGACCGGACGGCTCACCAAGGCGCGCGCGGCCGGGGCCGGCGCGGCGACCGGTGCCTGGTTCGGCCTGTTCATCGGCCTGCTGGTGGGCCTGTTCACGCCCGGTCCGACGTGGCTCGGGCTGATCGTCGGCGGGCTGCTGATCGGCGCCCTGTGGGGCGCGGTCTTCGGCTTCGTCGGGCACGCCGCGACCGGTGGCCGGCGGGACTTCTCCTCGACCCGCTCCCTGGCCGCGTCCCGCTACGACGTGATCGCCCGCGGCGGACGGGTGGAGGAGGCGCGGGGCATCCTCCAGCGCGAGGGCCTCTCCGGCGCGGCATGACCCGGGGCGCGTGCGTCCCGCCCGCCGGTGAGCCCGGCGGACGGGACGTTCGGCCGCCCCGGCCTGCGGCAGGTGGCGAAGCGGCCGCGGGGCGGGCCGCTCAGTGCCGGGACGCCCGGTTGACCGCGGAGACGACGGCCTGGAGCGAGGCGCGGACGATGTTCGCGTCGATGCCGACGCCCCACAGCACCTTGTCGCCGATCGCGCACTCGATGTACGAGGCGGCCTGCGAGCCGGCGCCCTCGCTCATCGTGTGCTCGACGTAGTCCAGCAGGCGCACGTCCACGTCGACGGCCTGGAGGGCGTCGAAGAACGCGGCCAGCGGGCCGTTGCCGCTGCCGGTCAGGACTGCGTCCTCGCCGTCGACGACCGCCTGCACGGTGAGCGCGGTGGCCTCCTCGCCACCCCCCTCGCTGGAGGTCGCTGTCTGCACGCCGTGCAGCGCCACACGGCCCCAGCTCGCCTCCGGGGTGGGCAGGTACTCGTCCTGGAAGACGGACCAGATCTCGGCCGGAGTGACCTCTCCGCCGTCCGCGTCGGTGCGGGCCTGGATGATCTTCGAGAACTCGACCTGCATCCGGCGCGGCAGCGACAGGCTGTGGTCGTTCTTCAGGACGTAGGCGATGCCGCCCTTGCCGGACTGCGAGTTGACCCGGATGACCGCCTCGTAGGAGCGGCCGACGTCCTTGGGGTCAATCGGCAGGTACGGGACCTCCCAGGTGACCTCACAGGTGGGCTTGCCGGCCCGCTCGGCACGCGCCTCCATGTCCTCGAAGCCCTTTTTGATGGCGTCCTGGTGGGAGCCGGAGAAGGCGGTGTAGACGAGGTCCCCGACGTACGGGTGCCGGGGGTGGACCTCCATCTGGTTGCAGTACTCGGCGGTGCGCTTGATCTCGTCGATCCGGGAGAAGTCGATCTGGGGGTCGACGCCCTGGGAGAAGAGGTTCATGCCCAGCGTCACCAGGTCGACGTTGCCGGTGCGCTCGCCCTGGCCGAACAGGCAGCCCTCGACGCGGTCGGCGCCGGCCATCAGGGCCAGCTCGGCGGCGGCCACCGCGGTTCCGCGGTCGTTGTGCGGGTGGACGGACAGGCAGACGTGCTCGCGCCGGGACAGGTGGCGCGACATCCACTCGAACCGGTCGGCGTGCGTGGAGGGCGTGGAACGTTCCACGGTGGCGGGCAGGTTGAGGATGATCTCGCGGCCGTCCTCGGGCTGCCAGACGTCCATCACGCCCTCGCAGACCTCGAGGGCGAAGTCCAGCTCGGTGTCGGTGAAGATCTCGGGGCTGTACTGGTAGCCGAAGACGGTCTCGTCGGTGAGGATCTTCTCGGCGTACTCCGTCACCAGCCGGGTGCCGTCGACCGCGATCTGCTTCACCTCCTCGCGGGAGCCGCGGAAGACGATGCGGCGGAACGCGGGCGCCGTGGCGTTGTAGAGGTGAACCGTCGCGCGGTGGGCGCCGCGCACCGACTCCACGGTGCGCTCGATCAGCTCCTCGCGCGCCTGGGTGAGGACGGAGATCGTCACGTCCTCCGGGATCGCGTCGTCCTCGATGATCGAGCGGACGAAGTCGAAGTCGGTCTGGCCGGAGGAGGGGAAGCCGACCTCGATCTCCTTGTAGCCCATCGACACCAGCAGGTCGAACATCGCGCGCTTGCGGGCCGGCGACATCGGGTCGATCAGGGCCTGGTTGCCGTCCCGCAGGTCGGTGGACAGCCACCGCGGAGCTTCGGTGATGCGCCGGCCCGGCCAGGTGCGGTCGGGGATGTCGACGGTCTCGTACCGGCCGTACCGGTGGAAGGGCATCCCGGAGGGGCGCTGGCGCACGGTGGCGGCGGTGATCGGCGTGGCGGGCCGTACGGAGGTCGGCTCCGGCTGGGAAGTGGTCATGTCGCGCGGGGCTCCTTGGCTTCAGGCTTCGGGACCGACGGTGGCAGCACCGGACTCCGCGGGGAGGGGGTCGGCCGTGAAGACTTACGAACCCTCGCCGCGGCAGCTAAGGAGAAGCAGCCCGCAACGCATGATGGCGCCACGTTAGCGGACCCCCGGCCGGTCCGCCGGGGGCGTATCACCATGCGGACCGCCACCGGGGGCGGCGCGCGGGCGGTGCAACTCCTTCTCGCGAATCATGACAGCAGCCGGTGACAATCCCGTGACCGAATGCCACATTGCTGGTCATGAACCCTCACACGGACGTTCACCCGCCGCTTCCTCCCCGCTGCGGCATCGTGCCGCCCCACCTTCTGGACCGGCTCGCCCGGTCGGACGACCCGGTGCTCGCCGCGCCCGCGCGCCGCACGCTGGAGCGGGACGCCGCCCAGCGCACCCGCCGCCACCTCGTCGCGCGGGCCACTCCCGCCCAGCCGCTGCCGCCGCGCCCGGCGGCCGAGCCCGCGCCGCGCCGCGCCGTGTACGACGCGCAGAACCGCGAGGAGCTGCCAGGGCGGCGGGTGCGGTCCGAGGGCGAGGGCCCGGTGCAGGACGCCTCGGCCAACCGCGCCTACGCCGCGCTGGGCGCCACCTTCGCGCTGTACCTCAGCGCCTACGGGCGGGACTCGATCGACGGTTCGGGCCTGCCGCTGGACGCGACCGTGCACTACGGCGAGCAGTACGCCAACGCGTTCTGGGACGGCGGACGGATGGTGTTCGGGGACGGCGACGGCGAGGTCTTCCGCGATTTCACCCTCGCGGTGGACGTCATCGGGCACGAGTTGACGCACGGGGTGACGCAGTACACCGCCAACCTGCACTACAGCGGCCAGTCGGGTGCGCTGAACGAGTCGGTGTCCGACGTCTTCGGCGCGCTCATCAAGCAGTACGAGCGGGAGGAGAGCGCGGCGGACGCGGACTGGCTGATCGGCGCGGAGCTGTTCACCGACCGGGTGCAGGGCCGGGCGCTGCGGTCGATGAAGGAGCCCGGGACGGCGTACGACGACGACGTGCTGGGCAAGGACCCGCAGCCGGGCCACATGGACGACTTCGTGCACACCACCGACGACAACGGCGGCGTGCACATCAACTCAGGCATCCCCAACCGGGCGTTCCAGCGGTTCGCGGTGACGCTCGGCGGCCGGGCGTGGGAGCGGGCGGGGCAGGTCTGGTACGACACGCTGACGTCCGGTTCGCTCAGCCCGGACGCCGACTTCGCGGACTTCGCGGCGGCGACCCTGGCCGCCGCCCGGGAACAGCACGGGCCGGGCGAGGTCACCAAGGCGCTGTCCCAGGCGTGGACGGACGTGGGCGTGCCGGTCTCCGGCTGACCGCGGCGGTGTGTGCGCCCCCGGGGCCCGGCCGCCCCGGGGACTCCCTCCCGCCGCTCACGCGACGGGAGGGGAGGCGGAGCTGCGGCGGGTGCGGGTCAGAACAGCGAGTCGCGCTGCCGCACCATCTCGTTGAGCCGGTGCTGGATGGTGTCCCTGACCTCGCCGGCGAGCTTGTCCACCACCAGCCCGTCGTCCGCCGCGCCGGGCGGGAAGGTGTCGGTGTGGACGGGCGGGTCGAAGCGGATGGTCCACTTCGTCGGCAGCGGGACCAGCCCGAGGACGCCCAGCAGCGGAAAGGTGGGGGTGATCGGGAAGTACGGCAGCTTCAGCATCCGGGCGAGGGTGCGGGACTCGCCGATCATCGGATAGATCTCCTCGGCGCCCACGATCGAGCAGGGCACCATCGGCCGCCCGGTGCGCAGCGCCACCGCGGCGAAGCCGCCGCGGCCGAAGCGCCGGAGCCGGTAGCGCTCGTCGAACGGCTTGCCCAGGCCGCCGTAGCCCTCCGGCATGACGCCGACCAGCGCGCCCTCCAGGAGCAGGCGTTCGGCGTTCTCCGGGCAGGCCCGCACGTGTCCCAGCTTGCGCGCCAGGTCGCGGACCACGGGGAGCTGGAAGGCGAGGTCGGCGGCGAGCATCCGCAGGCGGCGGTGGTCCGGGTGATGGTCGCGCAGGCAGAGCTGGAGCATCAGCGCGTCCAGCGGGAGGGTGCCGGAGTGGTTGGCGACCACCAGCGCGGAGCCGTCGGCCGGGACGTGTTCCAGGCCCTCCACCTCGACGCGGAAGTACTTCTCGTACAGGGGCCGCAGGACGGGCATCAGGGCGTCGTCGACGAGGTCGGGGTCGAACCCGAAGTCGTCCACGGCACCGTCGTCGGAGGTGAGCCGACCGTAGAGCTCGACGCCGGCGGCGACGAGTTCCTGCATCAGCTGGGTCGCCAGGGATGGCCCGCCCTCGAAGGGCTTCTCGTCGTTCGGCACGGCCTCGACTCTCCTCGGGTGTCGGTGAAGCGCGGCACGGCGGGGCCGGGCAGGTCCCACCGCACCGCGTACTGCTGGTCGTGAGGTGGCCGCGTCCCGTGGCAGTCGGGGCTCCCGACCCGTGAAGCAGTCAGTCTTTCCTCCATCACCCTCCGTGTCACCGACCAACTTGCTGTTCTCTGCCGTGAACAGATGGGGGGTCGGTGTGTCCACCGTTCGTTGAGACGCGCTCGAGTCGGGCCTACCGCGCCTCACGCGGGCGGTGGGGGAGGATGGAGGCATGCGTATCACCGTCATCCGCACGGGCGGCTTCGGGGGCCTGACCCGGAGGGCCACGCTGGACACCGGCGACCTCCCGGACGCCGGCGAGGTGGCCGCCCTCGCCGGCCAGGCCGTGGCCGAGGGGCACCGGGACGAACGCCCGGTCGGCGTCCCGGACGGCTTCCACTACGAGATCGAGACCGACGGCACCACGGCCTACTGCGCCGACCCCCGCCTCACCGACGCCCAGCGCACCCTCATCACCCGCGTCCTCAAGGAAGGCGCGTAAGCGCCTGCCGGCACGCCTTCACCCGGCATCCCGCCGGACCCGCGCCCGAAAGAGCGGGCACACGGCAGAGCGCGGGCCCACAGGGGCGGTCACCCGGCGCCGAAGGCGCCCTGCGCGGCCAGGATGCGGGCCGCGACGGCCGGGGAGTCGACCAGGGGGTGGAGCCCCAGCGCCCGCAGCGCCGCACGCCGGGAACCGGTGTCGGCGGCCTCGATCGTCGCCCGCTCCACCGCCTTGAGCTGGAGCATCAGCCCCAGTTCGGCCTCCCCCGGAGCCGTCACCGCGTCCCACCGCGGCCGTACGCCGTCCGCGTCCGCCGCGCACACCGTCTCCACGACGGCGTCGTCCGGCAGCCCGGTCACCCTCCCGCCGCCGCGCACGTTGAGGATCAGGTCGGCCCGGGTGTCGCCCGCGAGGGCGTGCATCAGAGCGAGCGCGACCCGGTCGTAGCCGCCACCGTCCAGGTCGCAGGTGTCGCGCTCCCAGCCGCCGCTCGCCTCGCGGCTCTCGGCCATGTACGTCTCCTCGCGCTGCAGGCGCGTGCGTTCCCACAGCTCCAGCGCGCGTTCCGGTGCCCGCCCGGCCGCCGCGAAGAACGCGCGCTGCTGCCGGTCGAGGAAGGCGCCCCGCGTCTCGGGGGCCTCCCGCACGGCGGCGAGCGTCTCGCGGCGGAAGTAGTAGTAGTGCAGGTACTCGTTGGGCAGGCTGCCGAGCGCGCGCAGCCAGGGGCCGCCGAACAGGCGGCCCTCCTCGAAGGAGGCCAGTGCCGCGTCGTCGGAGAGCAGCCCGGGCAGCAGGTCGCGGCCGTCGGCCGTGAGGGACCGCAGCCAGCCGAGGTGGTTGAGGCCGAGGTAGTCGTAGCGGACGGCCGCCGGGTCGGCGCCCGCGGCGCGCGCCGCGCGGCGCACCAGGCCGACCGGCGAGTCGCAGATGCCGACGACCCGGTCGCCCAGCACCCGCGCCATCGCCTCGGTGACGATGCCGGCGGGGTTGGTGAAGTTGATCACCCACGCCCCGGGGGCGGCGGCGCGGACGCGTTCCGCGATGCGCATCGCGACGGGGACCGTGCGCAGCGCGTACAGCACGCCGCCCGCGCCGACCGTCTCCTGTCCGAGGACGCCCTCGGCGAGCGGAACGCGTTCGTCGCGCACGCGTCCCTCCGTGCCGCCGACGCGGATCGCGGAGAAGACGAAGTCGGCGCCGCGCAGCGCGTCGTCCAGGTCGGCCTCCACGCGGACGGGCACGGGGTGGCGTTCCTCGCGGGCCTGTGCGGCGAGCACCGAGGCGACGACGCCGGCGCGGGCGGCGTCGGTGTCGTGCAGGACCAGTTCGGTGCAGCGTCCCGCCGCGTCCCGGTGTGCCTCTGTCAGCAGGGCACGGTAGACCAGAGGTACGCGGAATCCGCCGCCGCCCAGAATCGTCAGCCGCATGCTGCGGAACGTACCGCACTGCGGCGGGCGCACGGGCGGTGTCGCCGGCGGGGTCGGCGCGGGACACTGACCGGGAGGAGCACGAGGAGAGACGGTGAGCACGGCAGGCACGGACGGCACGGCAGGCACCACCGGCGCGCACGGCACGACCGGCGGGCGCGGCACGCACCACGAGGACGGCGTCCCGGACCGCCCCGACGCGCACGGGGACGCCACCGAACGGCTGGACCCGCTCGCCGCGCTGCGCCGCCCGGACGATCCCGCCTGCGACGTCTACCTGACGGGCACGGTCTTCCTCGACATCATCTTCACCGGCCTGGACGCCGCCCCGGTCCGCGGCACCGAGTCCTGGGCGCGCGGCATGGGTTCCAGCCCGGGCGGGGTCGCCAACATGGCGGCCGCGCTGGCCCGCCTCGGCCTGCGTACGTCGCTGGCGGCCGCCTTCGGCGACGACATGTACGGCGACTACTGCCGGGACTCCCTCGAACGCGGCGAGGGCATCGACCTGTCGATGTCGCACACGGTGCCCGGCTGGCACTCCCCGGTGACGGTCTCCATGGCGTACGAGGGCGAGCGGACGATGGTCTCGCACGGCCACGTGGCGCCGCCGCGTGATCCGGCGCTGGAGGGCGACCGCGAGTGCCCGCCCCGGGCACGGGCCTGCGTGGCGTCGCTGGTGCCCGGGGAGCCGCAGGAGTGGGTGGCGACCGCCGCCGGGCGCGGCAGCCTGGTGTTCGCCGGGGTCGGCTGGGACGACTCGGGCCGCTGGGACCTGGCGGCCCTGCCCGAACTGGGCCACTGCGAGGCGTTCCTGCCCAACGCGGTCGAGGCGATGCGCTACACCCGCGCGGAATGCCCGCTGCGGGCCGCGCGGGCGCTCGCCGAGCGGGTGCCGCTGGCGGTGGTCACCCTGGGCGCCGACGGCGCCTACGCCGCGGACGGCCGCACCGGTGAGACCGCGCGGGTCCCGGCCATCGCGGTGGAGGCCCTGGACACCACGGGCGCGGGCGACGTGTTCACCGCGGGTTTCCTCACCGGCACCCTCGCGGGCTGGCCGCTGGAGGACCGGCTGGCCTTCGCGGGTCTGACGGCGGCGCTGTCGGTGCAGGAGTTCGGCGGTTCGCTGTCGGCGCCCGGCTGGCCGGAGGTCGGGGCCTGGTACGAGGGGGTGCGGCAGTACACGCTGTCGCCGGAGGCCGCGGCCGCGGCCGGGCAGGACCCGGAGGCGCTGCGCCGGTACGCGTTCCTGGACGCGCTGCTGCCCCGCTGCGGAAGGCCGGGGCCACTGCGCCGGGCGGTCCCCACGATCGGTTTCCGCCGGGCGTGAGCCCGCCGGGGCGAACGGCAGTGCAGCCGTGCGGCGGAAATCCCCTCGGGCGTGTCGGTGGGTCGGCGTATTCTTGAGGAACCAGTCGTCGCAGCACGGAGAGGGATGAGCAGGCCCCAGAGGCCGCCCATGACGCAGACAACCACGAACCAGGACACCGCCCGTTTCGCCGTCCCGTCGAAGCACCCGATGGTGACCGTGCTCGGCTCCGGCGATTCCCTGCTGCGTGTGATCGAGGAAGCCTTCCCCGAGACCGACATCCACGTGCGGGGCAACGAGATCACCGCCACCGGTGCGCCCGACGAGGTCGCGCTGATCCAGCGGCTCTTCGACGAGATGATGCTGGTGCTGCGCACCGGTCAGCCGATGACCGAGGACGCGGTGGAGCGCACCATCTCGATGCTCCGCAAGGCGGAGACCGGCGAGGGCGGCGGACACGCCGCGCCGGCCGAGGTGCTGACGCAGAACATCCTGTCCAACCGCGGCCGCACCATCCGCCCGAAGACGCTCAACCAGAAGCGGTACGTCGACGCGATCGACCAGCACACCGTCGTCTTCGGCATCGGCCCGGCCGGCACCGGCAAGACCTATCTCGCCATGGCCAAGGCGGTGCAGGCCCTCCAGTCGAAGCAGGTCAACCGCATCATCCTGACCCGGCCGGCGGTCGAGGCGGGCGAGCGGCTGGGCTTCCTGCCCGGCACGCTGTACGAGAAGATCGACCCGTACCTGCGCCCGCTGTACGACGCGCTGCACGACATGCTGGACCCGGACTCGATCCCGCGGCTGATGGCCGCCGGGACGATCGAGGTGGCGCCGCTGGCCTACATGCGCGGCAGGACGCTCAATGATGCGTTCATCATTCTGGACGAGGCGCAGAACACGAACCCGGAACAGATGAAGATGTTCCTCACCCGGCTCGGTTTCGAGTCCCAGGTGGTCGTCACCGGCGACATCACGCAGGTCGACCTGCCGGGCGGCACCAAGAGCGGCCTCCGCCAGGTGCGGGACATCCTGGACGGGGTGGAAGACGTGCACTTCGCGATGCTGAACAGCTCGGACGTCGTCCGGCACAAGCTGGTCGGCCGCATCGTCGACGCCTACGACCGGTACGACGAGCAGAACGGCACGGAGAACGGCGGCCCCCCCGAAGGGGGTTCTGGCCGCCGGAGTGGCAAGGACCGCGCGCACGACCGCGCCCGAGGCAACGGGAAACGCTGAGCACCGCACATGTCCATCGACGTCAACAACGAGTCCGGGCGCCCCTTCGACGAGGAGTCCGTGCTCGACATCGCCCGCTACGCCCTGAACCGGATGCGCATCCATCCGCTGGCGGAGCTGTCCCTGATCGCCATCGACACCGACGCCATGGAGCAGCTCCACCTCCAGTGGATGGACCTGCCCGGACCGACGGACGTGAT
This sequence comes from Streptomyces sp. CNS606, assembly GCF_000426325.1. Classification (NCBI taxonomy): domain Bacteria; kingdom Bacillati; phylum Actinomycetota; class Actinomycetes; order Kitasatosporales; family Streptomycetaceae; genus Streptomyces; species Streptomyces sp. CNS606. The sequence goes on along the minus strand of NZ_AUFD01000013.1, from coordinate 63,267 downwards.
GTCCTTCCCCATGGACGAACTACGGCCGCCCGCCCGGGACGAGGAGGAGCCCCCGCAGGGCCTCCTCGGTGACGTCGTGCTGTGCCCGGACGTCGCGTCGAAGCAGGGCGCCGACGCACCGACCCGGCACTCGATGGACGAGGAGCTGCAACTGCTCACCGTCCACGGCGTGCTGCACCTGCTGGGCTACGACCACGAGGAACCGGCCGAGCGGGCCGAGATGTTCGGCCTCCAGTCCGCGATCGTGGACGGCTGGCGCGCCGAACGCGGCCTGGAAGGCCCCTCCCCGGCCCCCACCACGACCTCATGACCGCGCAGCTGCTCGTCGGCGCCGGGGCCCTGGTGATAGTGGCCTGGCTCGCGGCCTGCGCCGAGGCGGGTCTGGCACGCACCACCAGCTACCGTGCCGAGGAGGCCGTACGCTCCGGCCGGCGCGGCGCGGCCAAGCTCGCCACCGTCGCCTCCGACCCGACCCGCTACCTCAACCTCGCCCTGCTGCTGCGGGTGGCCAGCGAGATGGCCGCCGGCGTGCTCGTCACCTACGCCTGCCTGCGGTCCTTCGACCGGACGTGGGAGGCGCTGACCATCGCCATCGCGGTGATGGTGCTGGTGTCCTACGTCGCCGTGGGCGTCTCGCCGCGCACCATCGGCCGGCAGCACCCGCTGAACACCGCCACCGCCGCGTCGTACGTCCTGCTGCCGCTGGCCCGCATCCTGGGCCCGCTGCCGCAGCTGCTCATCCTCGTCGGCAACGCGCTGACGCCGGGCAAGGGCTTCCGCAAGGGCCCGTTCGCCAGCGAGGCGGAGCTGCGGGCGCTGGTGGACCTCGCCGAGCAGGAGTCGCTGATCGAGGACGAGGAGCGGAAGATGGTGCACTCCGTCTTCCAGCTCGGCGACACGCTGGTGCGCGAGGTGATGGTGCCGCGTACCGACCTGATCACCATCGAGCGCTTCAAGACCGTCCGCCAGGCGCTGACCCTGGCGCTGCGTTCCGGCTTCTCCCGCATCCCGGTGGTCGGCGAGAGCGAGGACGACGTTCTGGGCATCGTCTACCTCAAGGACCTCGCCCGGAAGGTGCACATCAACCGGGAGAACGAGAGCGAGCTGGTCTCCACGGCCATGCGGCCGGCCGCCTTCGTGCCCGACACGAAGAACGCCGGCGACCTGCTGCGCGAGATGCAGCAGGACCGCATCCACGTCGCCGTCGTCATCGACGAGTACGGCGGCACCGCGGGCGTGGTCACCATCGAGGACATCCTGGAGGAGATCGTCGGCGAGATCGCCGACGAGTACGACAAGGAGCAGGACCCGGTGGAGGACCTGGGTCACGGCCGCTACCGCGTCACCGCGCGGCTGGACCTCGGCGACCTCGGGGAGCTCTACGACCTGGTCGGCTGGGACGACGAGGACGTGGAGACCGTCGGCGGGCTGCTCGCCAAGAGCCTGGGCCGCGTCCCGATCGCCGGTGCGACCACCACGGTGGACGTGACGGAGGACCACTCCGACCCGACGCTCACCGCCCTGCGCCTCACCGCGGAGTCCCCGGCCGGCCGCCGCAACAGGATCACCACGGTCCTCGTCGAGCCGATACGGTCGGTGGAGGCCCCCGCCCCCGCCGGGGCGAAGGTCCCCGCCGACCGTCACGACCACGACCACGACCACCACCCGGCGTGACGACCGCGGCCGGCGCATATGCTCGCCTGCATGAGTGAGCAGGGTGAGCAGGCGGCCGCGCGGGACATGGACCCGGAGGACCGCAAGATCGTCACGCTGGCGCGGTCGGCGCGGGCGCGGAACGGCGTGCCGGAGGGCGCGGCCGTGCGGGACGAGACCGGGCGGACGTACGTGGCCGGCTCGGTCGCGTTGCCGTCGCTGCCGTTGAGCGCGCTGCGCACGGCCGTGGCGATGGCCGTGGCGTCCGGCGCGAAGAGCCTGGAGGCGGCGGCCGTGGTGACCGAGGCCGGGCGGCTTCCGGACGAGGACCTGGCGGCCGTGGGCGACCTCGGCGGCGCTGGCACGCCCGTGCTGCTGGCGGGCCCGGACGGCGTGCTGCGCGGCACGCTGCGGACGGGCTGACCGGCGCCGTGGGGTGTGGCTCCGGGGCCGCCGCGGCGGGCGCTGGTAGGGGCCGCCGCTGCGATCGGGGAGAATGGTCGCCATGAGTGACCCCTCCCCCTCCTCCCCCGCGGCGGCGGACGCCGCGCACCGTTCGGGCTTCGCGTGCTTCGTCGGCAGGCCGAACGCCGGCAAGTCGACGCTGACCAACGCACTGGTGGGCACGAAGGTCGCGATCACCTCCAACCGCCCGCAGACCACGCGGCACACCGTGCGCGGCATCGTGCACCGTCCGGACGCGCAGCTGGTACTGGTCGACACCCCGGGCCTGCACAAGCCGCGCACGCTGCTCGGCGAGCGGCTCAACGACGTGGTGCGCACCACCTGGGCCGAGGTCGACGTGATCGGCTTCTGCCTGCCCGCGGACCAGAAGATCGGGCCCGGCGACCGTTTCATCGCCAAGGAGCTGGCCGGCCTGAAGCGCAAGCCCAAGGTCGCGATCGTCACCAAGACCGACCTGGTCGACTCCGAGACGCTGGCCGAGCAGCTCATCGCGGTGGACCGGCTCGGCAAGGAGCTGGGCTTCGAGTGGGCGGAGATCGTGCCCGTCTCGGCGACCGCGGGGAAGCAGGTCGAGCTGCTCGCCGACCTGCTGGTGCCGCTGCTCCCCGAGGGGCCCGCGCTCTACCCGGACGGCGACCTCACCGACGAGCCGGAGCAGGTCATGGTCGCCGAACTGATCCGTGAGGCGGCCCTGGAGGGCGTGCGGGACGAGCTGCCGCACTCCATCGCGGTGGTCGTGGAGGAGATGCTGCCGCGCGAAGGGCGGCCTGCGGACCGCCCGCTGCTGGACGTGCATGCCAACATCTTCATCGAGCGGCCGAGCCAGAAGGGCATCGTGATCGGCCCCAAGGGGCGCCGCCTGAAGGAGGTCGGAACGACGTCCCGCAAGCACATCGAGGCGTTGCTGGGTACTCCGGTCTACCTCGACCTGCACGTGAAGGTCGCCAAGGACTGGCAGCGCGATCCCAAGCAGCTCCGCCGCCTGGGCTTCTGACGCCCGGGGCTTCCGGGCGGACGAGTCCGGTGATCCGTCGCGGCGCGGCGCGGGCCCGGGGCACGGACGGGCGCTTCAGGCGCGGCGCTTGGGCAGGGGGACGCGGTCGAGGTCGCGGGCGGTGGTGAGTTCGCCGTCGAAGCCGGCCGCGCGGGCCTGCGCGGCGAAGGCGGCGGGGTCCGGGTAGCGCTGGCTGAAGTGCGTGAGCACCAGGTGCCGCACGCCGGACTCCGCCGCGACGCGGCCCGCCTGACCGGCGGTCAGGTGCCCGTACTCCTCGGCGAGCGCGGTGTCCTCGTCCAGGAACGTCGACTCGATGACCAGCATGTCGCAGCCCTCCGCCAGCGCGTACACGCCGTCGCAGAGCCGGGTGTCCATGACGAACGCGAACCGCTGGCCGGGGCGTGGAGCGCTGACCTCCTCCAGGGTGACGCCGCGCAGGGAACCGTCGCGCCGGAGCCGGCCCACGTCCGGGCCCGTGATGCCGTGCGCGCGCAGCCGTTCCGGCAGCATGCGGCGCCCGTCCGGCTCGGCGAGGCGGTAGCCGTACGCCTCCACGGGGTGGGAGAGGCGGTGCGCGGTGAGGGCGTAGGCGGCGCCCTCGTACAGCACGGCCTGCTCGGCGTCGGGGACGGGCTCCGTGCGCAGGGGGACGGTCTCCCGGTAGGCGGTGGCGTGACGCAGCCGGTCGAAGAAGTGCGTGCCGGACGCCGGGTAGTGGGCGGTCACCGGGTGCGGCACCCGGTCGAGGTTGATGCGCTGCAGGACCCCCGCGAGGCCGAGGGAGTGGTCGCCGTGGAAGTGGGTGACGCAGATGCGGTCGACGTCGTGTGCGGCGACCCCGGCGTACAGCATCTGCCGCTGGGTGCCCTCGCCCGGGTCGAAGAGCAGGCCCTCGCCGTCCCAGCGCAGCAGATAGCCGTTGTGGTTGCGGTGCCGGGTCGGCACCTGGCTGGCGGTGCCGAGGACGACGAGTTCGCGGACGGACATGGCCGGGTCCTGTCGGGGCGGGCGGCGGCGGGCGGCGTGGGCGGCTCAGCCGGGCGGGCGTGGGCGGCTCAGCCGGGCGGCCAGTTGAGGCCGCGGCCGCCGAGCACGTGGGCGTGCGCGTGGAAGACGGTCTGGCCGGCACCCGTGCCGGTGTTGAAGACGACGCGGTAGCCCGTGCCCGGGCCGCCCTCGGCGACCGCGATGCCCTCCTCCTCGGCGACCGCGGCCGCTTCGCGCAGCACGTCGGCGGCGATCTGCGGCGCCTCCACCGCCAGTGTGACGGCGTCCTGGTGGTGCGCCTTCGGGATCACCAGAACGTGGGTGGGGGCCTGCGGGTTGATGTCGCGGAAGGCGAGAGTCGTCTCCGTGTCGCGTACGACGGTCGCGGGGACGTCCCCCGCGACGATCTTGCAGAACAGGCAGTCGGCCTGCGGTTCTCCCGCCACGGTGGCGCCTCCGGCTGTGCGTCGTCGGTGTACCCAGCGGATCGTACCGCCCGGGCGGCTGCCGGGACGTGCGCACGCCCCGGCAGGGTCGCGCGCATGCGTGTGCGGGCCGCTCGTGCGGCCGCTGCACGCCCATGGGTGTCCGGCGCGGGCGATGCTCTGACGGATGTCAGGCGGGGGCCGGGAAGCGGTAACGGGTCTGGCCGTGCGGGTCCTTGGCGAACGCGAGCACCTTGACGGGCTCGACGCGGAACACGGCGGCCGCGTCGTCGCCGGAGCCGAACACCCCGTCGCCGACGTCGAAGTGCCAGTCGTCGCCGTACTTCGCCTCGTAGGCGTCGGCGATCTCCCGGAGTGCGGCGCGGCCGGTGACGGGGACGGCGACGCCCTCGACGACGACGTCGAGGCCGCGGTTCCAGGCGTTCGCGCCGGTGGTCAGCGCGACCCGGCGGCCGTGCCCGAGGTTGCGGGCCTTCTGTTCGCGCAGGCCGGTGCAGAAGTGGATCTCCTGCCCGGCGCCCCCGGTCACGCCGATCAACGGCGTCACGTGCGGGCGGCCGTCCCGCCGGACGGTGGTCAGCCAGTACAGCTCGGCCTCCCGGAGCGTCCGGGCGACCTCCGCCCACGGTGTGGCGACGGCTTCCGGCGCGCCGAACCGGACGTCGATCTCGGGCGCGGGGACGAGGGGCATGGCGGACCTCCTGCGGGACGGGGTGCTCTCACAGGGGACGACTCCTCGCACCGGGCGAAATCATCGCGACCCGGCGCGGGCCGTCAGGACCAGCGGCCGGTGCGGGTCAGCAGCAGGGAGGCCGCGGCGGTGCCCGCCGTGGAGGTGCGCAGCACCGTGCGGCCCAGCCGGTACGGCTCGGCGCCCGCCTCCGCGAACGCGGCCAGCTCCTCCGGGGAGACGCCGCCCTCGGGGCCGACGACCAGCACGACGTCCCCGTCCACCGGGAGCGGAGCGGTGGCCAGCGGCGCGGCGCCCTCCTCGTGCAGCACGGCGGCGAACGCGGCACCGGACAGCAGCGGCGCCACCTGCGCGGTCGTGGCCGGTTCGGCGACGTGCGGAAACCGCAGGCGCCGGGACTGCTTGCCCGCCTCGCGAGCGGTGGCACGCCACTTCGCCAGCGACTTGGCGGCGCGTTCGCCGCGCCACTGCGTGATGCACCGGGACGCCGCCCACGGCACGATCACGTCCACGCCGGTCTCCGTCATCGTCTCCACGGCCAGCTCGCCCCGGTCGCCCTTGGGCAGCGCCTGCACGACGGTGATCCGGGGACGGGGTACGGGCTCGGACCGGACGTCGGTGACGGCGACCTCCAGCCGGTCCTTGCCCTCGACGGCGGCGACCGTGCCGTGGGCACCGGTGCCCGCGCCGTCGGTGAGGACGATCGACTCGCCCACGCGCATGCGCCGCACGGAGACGGCGTGCCGACCCTCCGGACCCGTCAGCCACACGCTGCCGGCCCCGGTGAGGGGCGGCGCGTCCGGCCCGTCGAGCAGGAACACGGGAGCGGTCACGCCTCCACCTCCCGTCCCGTCGACGCGGCGCGGGCGAAGGCCAGTTCACCGGCGAGCACCTCGACGAGCCGCGCGGCGGGCATCGTACGGGCCAGCCGGTGGCCCTGGCCCGCCCACAGCGCCAGCCCCTGCGGGTCGCCGGCCTTCGCGGCGGCACGGCGCAGGCCGGCGGTGAGGTGGTGGACGTCCGGGTAGGCGGCGGGAGCGTGCGGACCGTGCTCGCGCACGAAGCGGTTGACCAGGGCGCGTGCCGGCCGCCCGGAGAAGGCGCGGGTCAGCTCCGTGCGGTCGTACAGCGGGTCCGTCAGCGCCCGCTTGTGCTCGGCGTGCGCACCGGACTCGGGGCACACCAGGAACGCGGTGCCGAGCTGGGCGGCGCTCGCACCGGCAGCCAGCACCGCGGCGATCTGCGACCCGCGCATCAGCCCGCCGGCGGCGACCAGCGGCAGGCGCACCGCCTCGCCGACGAGGGCGAGCAGCGTCAGCAGTCCGGTCGCGCGGCAGCCGCCCTCCTCCGCCGGGTCGTCGTGGTGGGTGCCCTGGTGGCCGCCGGCCTCCGCGCCCTGCACGCACACGGCGGCGGCGCCGCGGTCCTGGGCGGTGAGCGCCTCGTCCACGGAGGTGACCGTGACGACCGTCGACGTGCCCGCCTCCGCGAAGCGGCGCAGCACGCGCTCCTCGGGGCAGCCGAAGGTGAACGACACCAGCGGCACGGGGTGTTGGAGGAGGACCGCGACCTTCGCGTCGTAGGCGTCGCTCCCGCCCACGTCGGTGTCGCCGAGTTCGGCGTCGTAGCGGGCGGCCTCGGGGGCGAGCCGGTCGCGGTAGGCGGCGAGCGCCGCCGCCTCGGCGGCCGGCGTCTGGGGCAGGAAGAGGTTCACGCCGAAGGGGCGGGGAGTGAGCCGGCGCAGGTGGCGCGTCTCCTCGTACATGGCCTCCGGCGTCTTGTAGCCGGCGGCGAGCATGCCGAGGCCGCCGGCCTCGCTGACGGCGGCGGCGAGTTCCGGGGTGGAGGCGCCGCCCGCCATGGGTGCCTGAACGACCGGGTGACGGAGGAGGGCGAGGTCGAGGTCGGGGGCCATGTGACCATCCTGTCACGCCCCGTACGCCGCCCCCGGCGGGGGCCGCAGCCGTTCCGCGGTCGCCGCGCGGCACGGCCGCCCCGGCGGGTCACCGCGGCGGACGGCTCAGACGCCCACCACCGCGAGACGCCGCCGGACAACGACGCGCGGACCCCGCGGCTGCCGCGCAACGGTACGGCGCGGCACCGCACCCCGGCACCGTGCGCAGCGCGCGGAAGGCACGCCGCGCAGGCGGGCCCGGCGGGGGTCAGCGGCCGTTGAACGCGTCCTTGAGGCGGTGGAAGAGGCCCTGCTGCCCCGGCTGGAACTGGCCCTGGGGCCGCTCCTCCCCGCGCAGCGTCGCCAGGCGCCGCAGCAGGTCCTCCTGCTCCGGGTCCAGCTTGCTCGGCGTCGTCACCTCGACGTGGACGATGAGCTGGCCGCGGCCGCCGCCGCGCAGGTGCGTGATGCCGCGCTCGTGCAGCGGGATCGACTGGCCGGACTGCGTGCCGGGCCGGATGTCGACCTCCTCCATGCCGTCCAGCGTCTTCAGCGGCACCTTCGTGCCCAGAGCGGCGGCCGTCATGGGGATGGTGACCGTGCAGTGCAGGTCGTCGCCGCGGCGCTGGAAGGTGGAGTGCGGGGTCTCGTGGATCTCGACGTAGAGGTCGCCCGCCGGACCGCCGCCCGGGCCGACCTCGCCCTCGCCGGCGAGCTGGATGCGCGTGCCGTTGTCGACGCCGGCCGGGATCTTGACCGTGAGGGTCCGCCGCGAGCGCACCCGGCCGTCGCCGGCGCACTCGGGGCACGGCGTGGGCACGACCGTGCCGAAGCCCTGGCACTGCGGGCACGGGCGCGAGGTCATGACCTGGCCGAGGAAGGAGCGGGTCACCTGCGAGACCTCGCCGCGTCCGCGGCACATGTCGCAGGTCTGCGCCGACGTGCCCGGTGCGGCGCCCTCACCGGAGCAGCTGCCGCACACGGTGGCGGTGTCGACCTGGATCTCCTTGGTGGTGCCGAACGCGGCCTCGTTCAGGTCGATGTCCAACCGGATCATCGCGTCCTGGCCGCGCCGGGTACGCGAGCGCGGGCCCCGCTGGGACGCCGTGCCGAAGAAGGCGTCCATGATGTCGGAGAAGTTGCCGAAGCCGCCGCCGCCGAAGCCGCCCGCGCCGCCGCCGGGACCCGCGGGGTCGCCGCCGAGGTCGTAGACCTGCTTCTTCTGCGGGTCGGAGAGCACCTCGTACGCGGTGTTGATCTCCTTGAACCGGTCCTGCGTCTTCGGGTCCGGGTTCACGTCCGGGTGCAGTTCGCGCGCCAGCCTGCGGAAGGCCTTCTTGATCTCGTCCTGCGAGGCGTCGCGCTGCACGCCGAGGACGGAGTAGTAGTCCGTCGCCACTTAGCTCTCCGCCAGGATCTGTCCGACGTAACGTGCCACTGCGCGTACCGCTCCCATCGTTCCGGGGTAGTCCATCCGGGTCGGCCCCACCACGCCGAGCTTGGCGACCGCCTCGTCGCCCGAACCGTAACCGACCGAAACCACGGATGTGGAACTCAGCCCCTCGTGAGCGTTCTCGTGACCGATTCGCACGGTCATGCCCGAGTCGGTGGCCTCGCCGAGCAGCTTCAGCAGGACGACCTGCTCCTCCAGCGCCTCCAGCACGGGCCGGATGGTGAGCGGGAAGTCGTGGCCGAAGCGGGTGAGATTGGCGGTGCCGCCGATCATCAGCCGCTCCTCGGTCTCCTCGACCAGCGTCTCCAGCAGGGTGGCGAGAACGGTGGAGACGGTGCCGCGGTCGTCCGCGTCGAAGGAGTCGGGGAGGTCCTGCACCAGCCGGGGCACGTCGGTGAAGCGCTGGCCGGCGGTGCGGCCGTTGAGCCGTGCGCGCAGGTCGGCGACGGTGTTCTCGCCGATCGGCGCGGGGCAGTCGACCATGCGCTGCTCGACGCGTCCGGTGTCGGTGATCAGCACCAGCATCAGGCGGGCCGGCGCGAGGGCCAGCAGCTCCACGTGCCGCACCGTCGAGCGGGTCAGCGACGGGTACTGCACCACCGCGACCTGCCGGGTGAGCTGCGCGAGCAGCCGCACCGTGCGGCCGACGACGTCGTCCAGGTCGACGGCGCCGTCGAGGAAGTTGTGGATCGCGCGGCGCTCCGGCGAGGACAGCGGCTTGACGCCCGCCAGCTGGTCGACGAAGAGCCGGTAGCCCTTGTCGGTGGGGATGCGTCCGGCGCTGGTGTGCGGCTGCGCGATGTAGCCCTCGTCCTCGAGCGCCGACATGTCGTTGCGCACGGTCGCCGGGGAGACCTTCAGGTTGTGTCGCTCCGTGAGCGCCTTCGAGCCGACGGGCTCCTCGGTGCCGACGTAGTCCTGGACGATGGCGCGCAGCACCTCGAGTCTGCGTTCACTGAGCACGCGCACACCTCCGTCCCAGGGCCGTCCGCCGTGCTGCCCGGCCGCTGCTGGCCTGGCACTCTCCTTGGTCGAGTGCCAGCGGTTTCCCAGCAAGTGTACGGCCGGGGGACGTGGCCGGGGCAAGGGCGGCTCCACTGCGGGTCGGTAGCGATTCCGTGGCGGTCGGAGCGGGTCGGCGCGAGGACGCGGGGTACGCCCCGTTAGCGTCGGGAGACATGGACATCGGTTGGGAAGAGCTCGCGCCGGGCGTGCTGCGCGCGCGGCTGCCGCGGTGGGACGCCACGGTGGGCGCCGTGGCCGCTGCGGACGGGGCGCTCGTGGTCGACACCGGATCCTGTCTGGCCGAGGGCGCGGCGGTCCGTACGGCGGTGCGTGAACGGCTCGGGCTGCCGGTGACCCGGGTCGCACTCACCCACGCGCACTTCGACCACGTGCTGGGCACCGCCGCCTTCGCGGGCGTGCAGGTGTACGGCGCGGTGGGGCTGGAGCGCGTCCTGCGGCACGACCGGGAGGCGATCCAGCGGGACGCGGTGCGGCACGGCCTGGACCCGGCCGCCGCCGCGCAGGCTGCGGACGCCCTGGTGCTGCCCCAGCACGCGGTGAGCGGCGAACTGACACTGTCCCTCGGCGGCGGACGACAGGTGCTGCTCGCCAACGTGGGGCCCGGCCACACCGGCCACGACCTGGCCGTACTGGTGCCGGGGCGCGAGCCCGGCGCGCGGGAGGTGGTGTTCTGCGGCGACCTGGTGGAGGAGTCCGGAGAACCGCAGGCCGGGCCGGACGCCCTGCCGGCCCGCTGGCCCGCCGCGCTGGACCGGCTGCTGTCCCTCGGCGGCGAGGACGCCGTGTACGTGCCGGGGCACGGCGCGGTGGTCGACGCGGCGTTCGTCCGCGCCCAACGTGACGCACTGGCACGGCGTTTCGCCCGGCCGTGACGCCTGCGGCCAGAATGGGCGGATGCGCAGTCGCCGGTACGACCCCGACCTCACCCCGCCCTGGAAGCGCCGCACGGCCGCGGTGCCCGAGGTGCCCGCCGACCCGGACCTCGTCGTCGAGGAGGCCGCGACCGGCTTCTGCGGCGCGGTGGTCCGGTGCGAGAAGACGGCGCAGGGGCCGACGGTGACGCTGGAGGACCGGTTCGGCAAGCACCGCGTGTTCCCGATGGAGCCGCGCGGCTTCCTGCTGGACGGGGAGGTCGTCACCCTGGTGCGGCCCGCGTCCGTCGCCCCCGCGGCGCCTGCCGCCGCCGGGCGCACGGCCTCCGGCTCGGTCGCCGTGCCGGGCGCACGGGCCCGCGTCGCACGGGCGGGACGGCTCTATGTGGAGGGGCGGCACGACGCGGAACTGGTGGAGAAGGTCTGGGGCGACGACCTGCGCGTCGAGGGCGTGGTGGTCGAGTACCTGGAGGGCGTCGACCACCTGGCGGGGGTGGTGGACCTCTTCGACCCCACCTCCGACGCACGGCTGGGCGTGCTCGTCGACCACCTGGTGCCCGGGTCGAAGGAGTCCCGGATCGCGGCGGACGTGACCGCGACGTGGGGCGCGGAACGGGTGCTGGTGGTGGGCCACCCGTTCGTCGACATCTGGGAGGCGGTCAAGCCCGCGGCGCTCGGCATCGACGCCTGGCCGCGGGTGCCCCGCGGGCAGGACTGGAAGACGGGCGTGTGCGAGGCGCTGGGTTGGCCGGCGAACACCGGGGCCGCGTGGCGGCGCATCCTCGGCGCCGTCCACTCCTACCGCGACCTGGACCCGGGCCTGCTCGGCCCGGTGGAACACCTCATCGACCACGTCACCGTGGGCGGCCCGAACGGCGGCTGACCCACCTGACGTGACCGGCTCACGTCAGGGTCCGGAACCGTAGTCGGCCGTCGGCCGCCTCACCCTCGCCCGCCGGTTCGGTGAACAGCACGCAGCAGCCGGGCAGCGGGTCGGCCAGCAGGTAGGCGCACCGGTCGGTTCACTTGTTCGAGTGACGGGTGGGGTCCTCGCGGTCACCGACCCGGCCACCGGGATGCAGGTGGGCGCAGACGAAGGCGAGAGCCATCGCCCCGGCCATGCAGGCGAACACGACCTGGGTGGCCTCGGCGAAGTCCATGCGCACGGCGTCCATCGTCTCCCGCATGAACGACGACACCGGACCGCTGCCGCCGGGCTCCGACTCGTCGCCGTGGCCCGTGACGGACTCCGCCACGCGGCGCGCGACCTCGGCGGACCGCTCCCCCGTGAAACCGCGGCGCTCGAAGGTGTCCAGCACCCGGTCCGTCGTGACATGGGTGAGCACCGTGCCGAAGACCGCGAGCCCGACGGCGGCCGCGAAGTTGCGCAGGGTCTGCGTGATGCCGGTGACCTCGCCGTACGAGGCGGAGAGGGCGCGGTTCACGGCGTCCGTCGAAGCGGGCGACAGCAGGAACCCGATGCCGGCGCCGGCCATCACGATGTACGGCCACTGGTCGTTCAGCGACAGCTCGGTCGCACGGTGCGCCCACAGCGCGAACCCGGCGGCGCCCAGCGCGGTCCCCAGAAGCATGGGGTGCTTGGCGCCCCGGGTGTCGAGCATCCGGCCGCCCAGCTGCGACGCCACGCCGAAACCGGCGAAGAACACCAGCATGTAGATCCCCGCCTCGTTCGGCGACGCACTGAGTGACACCTGCGCGTAGACCGAGGCGAAGAAGAAGACCGGCACGAACGCGGTCATCGCAAAGAACAGCACCAGGTTGTCCGCGACGAACGCCCGGTCGCGGAACACCGCCATGGTGATGAGCGGATGACGCGTGGTGCGCAGCTCCACGCGGACGAACAGCGCCAGGATCAGCAGCCCGCCGGCGATGCACGCCCAGGTGGCGACGCTGCTCCAGCCCCACGCGGACGCCTGCATCAGCCCCAGGACGCTCAGGCCCATGCCCGCGGCCACGAGGACGGCGCCAGTCACGTCGAGGGTCTCGCGACGCGGCTCGTCGCGGATGCGGGCGAGCAGCGTGAGCACGATGGCGATCACGGCGACGGGGATGTTCACCCAGAAGATCGCCCGCCACGTCCACGAGGTCAGCCAGCCGCCGAGGATCGGGCCCACGGCGGTCAGGCCGCCGGACAGCCCGAAGAACAGCGCGAGCGCGCTGCCTCGGCGCTCCAGGGGGAAGACGGCGACCACGACCGCGAGGGCGGCCGGGAACATCAGCGCCGCGCCCAGCCCCTGCGTGGCACGGAAGCACACCAGCCACGCCTGGGCGAAGGAGTCGTCGGGGACGAAGCCGCACAGCGCCGAGGAGACGACGAACAGGACCGTGCCGATCAGCATGACGCGGCGGTGGCCGTAGAGGTCGGACAGCCTGCCGCCGAGCGCGAAGAAGGCTGCGAGGGAGAGCAGGTAGGCGTTGACGATCCACTGCACGCCGGACGACGACAGCGCCAGCTCGTCGGAGATCTCGGGGGCCGCGATGGCCACGATCGTCTGGTCGATGAAGGTCATCGACACGGCGAAGAGCATGGCGGCCAGGGTCAGCCCCAGGCTCCCGGTACGGCGTGCCTCGGAGGGCGTGCCGGCGGTCTGTCGGCCCATGTCTGGCATGCTCGCCCGGCCCGGGGCGTGGGGCACCTCGCCCCGGCCGTCCGGGTGACTCCTGGGCACCTCGCCCACGCCACGACCGACCGCCGCCACGCCGGGCGGGAGGCGTCCGCCGTGCGGGAGGCGCGGTGCGGACGCCTCCCGCTCCGGGCGAGCGGGCAGCGGGCAGCGGGCAGCGGGCAGCGGGCAGCGGGCAGCGGGGGAGGCTGCCCGCCCGGCCCGAGGGGTCAGTCCGTGAGGGCGCGGACGACCGCGTCCGCGAGGAGGCGCCCCCGGAGGGTGAGGACGGCGCTGCCGGCGGCGTAGGGGCCGGGCTGGAGGAGGCCGTCGTCCAGCGCGCGGCGCGCGCCGGCGAGCCCGGCGGGGGTGAGGAGTCCGAGCGGGCACCCCGCCGCGAGCCGCAGCTCCAGCAGGATGCGTTCGACGCGCCGGTCCTCCGCGTCGAGCACTTCGCGCCCCGCACCGGGCGACCGGGACTCCCCCAGCGCCTGGGCGTACGCGCCGGGGTGCTTCACGTTCCACCAGCGCACGCCGCCGACGTGGCTGTGCGCGCCGGGGCCCGCACCCCACCAGTCGGCACCGGTCCAGTACAGCTCGTTGTGGCGGCACCTCCCGGGCTCCGAGGCCGCCCAGTTGGAGACCTCGTACCACGCGAACCCGGCTGCCGTCAGCGCCTCCTCGGCGATGAGGTAGCGGTCGGCGTGCACGTCGTCGTCGGTCGTCGGCACCTCGCCGCGCCGGATCCGGCGGGCGAGCTGCGTACCCTCCTCGACGATGAGCGCGTACGCCGACACGTGGTCGGGTCCGGCACCGATCGCCGCGTCCAGGGAGGCCCGCCAGTCGTCGTCGGTCTCGCCCGGCGTGCCGTAGATCAGGTCGAGGTTGACGTGGTCGAACCCGGCGGTGCGGGCCTCGGCGACGCACGCCTCCGGACGGCCCGGGGTGTGGCTGCGGTCCAGGACGCGCAGCACGTGCTGCCGCGCGCTCTGCATGCCGAAGGAGATCCGGTTGAAGCCGGCCTCCCGCAGTTCCGCGAGGTAGCGGGCGTCGACCGACTCCGGGTTGGCCTCGGTGGTGATCTCCGCGCCGTCGGCGAGGCCGAATGCGTCCCGGACCGCCGCCAGCATCCGGCCCAGGTCGGCGGCCGGGAGAAGCGTGGGCGTGCCGCCGCCGACGAAGACGGTCTCCGCGGGGCGGGGGTCGTCGCCGAGCACCTTGCGCGCGAGGCGGATCTCCTCGGCGAGGGTGTCGGCGTAGTTCTCGCGGGAGGCCAGGGCGCCGCCGGAGCCACGCAGCTCGTTCGCGGTGTAGGTGTTGAAGTCGCAGTAGCCGCAGCGGGTCGCGCAGTACGGGACGTGCAGGTAGAAGCCGAGCGGACGGTCGGCCGCACCGGCGGTCGCGGAGGCCGGCAGCGTGCCGTCGTGCGGCACGGGCTCGCCGTCGGGGAGTGCGGAGGGCATGGGGCCATTGTGGCCCGCCCGCGCCGCGTTCCCGTCCCCGAGCCCGTGCCGCCCGCCGGGGCGGGCCGGGTCAGACCTCGCGAGACCCGGCGTACATCTCCTCGATGAGGTGACCGAACTCACGCTCCACGGCGGGCCGCTTCAGCTTGAGGCTGGGCGTCAGCTCGCCGTGCTCGACGTCCAGGTCCCGCGGCAGGATGCGGAACTTCTTGATCGTCTGCCAGCGCTGGAGGCCGGAGTTGAGCTGCTCGACGTAGTCCTCGACCATCTTCCGGACCTGCTCGGAGGCGACGACCTCGGTGTACGGCCTGTCCTTCAGCCCGTCCTGATCGCCGGCCCACTGCATCAGGGACACCTCGTCGAGGGCGATGAGGGCCGTGCAGAAGTTCCGGTCGGCGCCGTGCACCAGGATGTTGGAGACGTACGGGCAGATCGCCTTGAACTGGCCCTCGACCTCGGCGGGCGCGATGTACTTGCCGCCGGAGGTCTTGATCAGGTCCTTCTTGCGGTCGGTGATGCGCAGGTAGCCGTCGGTGGAGAGTTCGCCGATGTCGCCGGTGTGGAACCAGCCGTCCTCCTCCAGCACCTCGGCGGTCTTGTCGGGCAGCTGGTGGTAGCCCTCCATGATGCCGGGGCCGCGCAGCAGGATCTCGCCGTCGTCGGCGATGCGGACCTCGGTGCCGGGCAGCGGCTTGCCGACGGTGCCCGTGCGGTAGGCCTCGCCGGGGTTGACGAAGCTGGCCGCGCTGGACTCGGTGAGGCCGTAGCCCTCGAGGATGTGGATCCCGGCGCCGGAGAAGAAGTAGCCGATGTCGGGGGCGAGGGCGGCCGAGCCGGAGATGCAGGCGCGCAGGTTGCCGCCGAACGCCTCCCGGATCTTGGCGTAGACCAGCTTGTCGGCGACCGCGTGCTTCGCCTTCAGGCCCGCCGGGGCGGAGGCGACGCCGGTGCGGCGGAAGTTGTCCTGGGTGACCTTGCCGTACTCACGGGCCACGCCGGCGGCCCACAGGAAGATCCTGTACTTGACGGGGCTGCCGGCCTTCGCCTTGGCGGCCACGCCGTTGTAGACCTTCTCGAAGATGCGCGGCACGGCGGCCATGTAGCTGGGCTGCACCACAGGCAGGTTCTCGATGATCTTGTCGATCCGTCCGTCGACGGCCGTGACGTGACCGACCTCGACCTGCGCGGCGGTCAGCACCTTGCCGAAGACGTGCGCCAACGGCAGCCACAGGTACTGCACGTCGTCCCGGGTGACCAACCCCGTCTGAGCGATCGCCTTGGCCATGTACGACCAGCAGTCGTGCGGCAGCCGTACGCCCTTGGGCTTGCCGGTGGTGCCGGAGGTGTAGATGAGGGTGGCGAGCTGGTCGGCGCGCAGCGCGGCGACCGTCTCCTTGACACACTCGGGGTGGGTGTCCAGGTAGGCGCGTCCGCGACGGGCGAGTTCGGAGAGGGAGAGGACCCAGTCCTCCGGGTCGCCCTCGGCGGACACGGCGTCCGCCTCCTCGATCACCACGACGTGGCTCAGCTCGGGCAGTTCGCTCCGCTTCTCCCGCGCCTTGGCGAGCTGGGAGGCGTCCTCGGCGATCAGCACGCGGCTGGAGGAGTCGGCGAGGATGTACGCCGTCTCCTCCGCGTTCGTGCTCGGGTAGACGGTGGTGGTGGCCGCGCCGGAGCAGAGGATCGCGAGGTCGCTCAGGATCCAGTCCACGCGGGTGTTGGAGGCGATCGCGACGCGCTCCTCGGGGCGCACACCGAGGGCCGCCAGGCCGGCGGCGACGGAGAAGACGCGGTCGGCCGCCTCGCCCCAGCTGTAGGACCGCCACTCGTCCGGGCCGCCGTCGGCGGACGGCACGGGGTAGCGGTACGCCTCCGCGTCCGGGGTGGCCTGCACCCGCTCCAGGAAGAGCGTCGCCACGGAGGGCGGCCGGTTCTCGATCAAGGGCTGTGTGTCGCTCACGACATCCTCCGGGCGCGCGTGAAGTACATGCTCGGTGACTCTCCCTTGTGACTCGCGAGTAACCGGGGAGACGCGCTCAGACTAAGCGCCACGGACCTCCCGCGTAAGGGGTCCGGGGCCGTGTCGATACCGGAGCGTGACCGAGGGCGCGGCGGAACGGGCGGGCTCTCACATGATCGCCACACGCTTCACGGCGTGCCCGGAGGCACGCCGTGAAGGGGAACGGGCGGCGCCGGTCCCACGACCGGCGCGCGCGGCTACTTCTTCGCCTTGGAGTCGCCGCTCTCGTCGGAGGACAGGGCGGCGATGAAGGCCTCCTGCGGGACCTCGACCCGGCCCACGACCTTCATCCGCTTCTTGCCCTCCTTCTGCTTCTCCAGCAGCTTCCGCTTACGGGAGATGTCACCGCCGTAGCACTTGGCGAGAACGTCCTTGCGGATGGCGCGCACCGTCTCACGGGCGATCACCCGGGAGCCGACGGCCGCCTGGATGGGCACCTCGAACTGCTGGCGCGGGATCAGCTCCCGCAGCTTGGTCGCCATGCGCACGCCGTAGGAGTACGCCTTGTCCTTGTGCACGATCGCGGAGAAGGCGTCGACCTTGTCGCCCTGCAGGAGGATGTCGACCTTCACCAGGTCGGCGACCTGCTCGCCGGTCGGCTCGTAGTCGAGCGAGGCGTAGCCGCGGGTCTTGGACTTCAGCGCATCGAAGAAGTCGAAGACGATCTCGGCCAGCGGCAGCGTGTAGCGCAGTTCGACGCGGTCCTCGGAGAGGTAGTCCATGCCCTGGAGGTTGCCGCGCCGCGCCTGGCACAACTCCATGATCGCCCCGACGAACTCGCTGGGGGCCAGCAGCGTGGCCCTGACCATCGGCTCCTCCACCTCGGCGATCTTGCCGGCGGGGAACTCGGTGGGGTTGGTGACGGTGTGCTCGGTGCCGTCCTCCATCCGCACCTGGTAGATCACGTTGGGCGCGGTGGCGATCAGGTCGAGGTTGAACTCGCGCTCCAGCCGCTCCCGGATCACCTCCAGGTGCAGCAGCCCCAGGAAGCCCACGCGGAAACCGAAGCCGAGCGCAGCGGAGGTCTCCGGCTCGAAGCTCAGCGCGGCGTCGTTGAGCTGCAACTTGTGCAGGGCCTCGCGCAGTTCCGGGTAGTCCGAACCGTCCAGCGGGTACAGGCCGGAGAACACCATCGGCTTGGGGTCCTTGTAGCCCGCCAGCGGCTCCTCGGCGCCCTTGTGCTGCTGGGTGACGGTGTCGCCGACCTTCGACTGGCGGACGTCCTTCACACCGGTGATCAGGTAACCGACCTCGCCGACGCCGAGGCCGTCGGCCGCCGTCATCTCCGGCGCGTTCGTCCCGATCTCCAGCAGCTCGTGGGTCGCGCCGGTGGACATCATCCGGATGCGCTCGCGCCGTCCGAGCTTGCCGTCGACGACCTTCACGTAGGTGACGACGCCGCGGTAGGCGTCGTAGACGGAGTCGAAGATCATCGCGCGGGCGGGCGCGTCCGCCACGCCGACCGGGGCCGGCACCTGGCGCACGACCTCGTCCAGCAGGTCCCCGACGCCCTCGCCGGTCTTCGCGGAGACCTTGAGTACGTCCTCGGGCTCACAGCCGATGAGGTGCGCCAGCTCGGCCGCGAACTTCTCCGGCTGCGCGGCGGGCAGGTCGATCTTGTTGAGCACCGGGATGATCGTGAGGTCGTGCTCCATCGCCAGGTAGAGGTTGGCGAGAGTCTGGGCCTCGATGCCCTGGGCGGCGTCGACCAGCAGAACGCAGCCCTCACAGGCGGCGAGGGAACGGGACACCTCATAGGTGAAGTCGACGTGGCCCGGGGTGTCGATCATGTTCAGGATGTGCGGGACGGCGGCTGCGTCCGCCTCCTCCGTCGGCTTCCACGGCAGCCGTACGGCCTGGGACTTGATCGTGATGCCGCGCTCACGCTCGATGTCCATCCGGTCGAGGTACTGGGCGCGCATCTGGCGCTCCTCGACGATGCCCGTCAGCTGGAGCATGCGGTCGGCGAGCGTCGACTTGCCGTGGTCGATGTGCGCGATGATGCAGAAGTTGCGGATCAGCGCCGGGTCGGTACGGCTCGGCTCCGGCACGTTCGATGGGGTCGCGGGCACGCAGGGTCCTGTCGGGTCTGGATAAGAGTCGGCTTCGTCGCTTCGGAGAACGCTAGTCGCCCCCATCGTCCCATGCACATGCCGTGCGGACGGCACCGGCGGCCGTACGCGCCCGTACGCGGACCCGGCGAGCGCACGGCTCAGGGCGATTCGGCGGGCCGGGCCGCTGCTGGTAGCCTGGGCCGCTGTGCCTGCGTGCACGCTCGTGCACGTCCGGACACACCCAGAAGACCGTACTGAACCCGCAAAGGCTCATTCGTGGCGAACATCAAGTCCCAGATCAAGCGGATCAAGACCAACGAGAAGGCCCGCCAGCGCAACAAGGCGGTCAAGTCCGAGCTGAAGACCGCGATCCGTCGCACCCGCGAGGCCGTGGCCGCCGGTGACCTCGAGAAGGCCACCGAGGCCGCCCGCGTCGCCTCGCGCAAGCTCGACAAGGCCGCCAGCAAGGGTGTCCTGCACAAGAACAACGCCGCCAACAAGAAGTCGGCGCTCGCGCAGAAGGTCGCCTCCCTCAAGGGCTGACCTCTTCTCGGTCGGACCGCTTCGACGGACCGGTACGGCCCCGGCGGGCCCTCTCACTCCGCCGCGTACCGGAACCGAGACTCGGCACCGCGCCGCACGCGGCCTGCGTTCGCCACGCGGGTGCGGCGCACCACAAAGATCGCACCGAAGCCCCCGCGCACGGCCTTTCCCCAGGCCGCGGCCGGGGGCTTCGGCGTGCGCGGGGGCCGACGGGACGACCGCGGGCCGGCGGGGGAACGGCCTCCGCCGCGGTGTCAGCGGGAGCGGGCGGCGCGGGAGACGGCGATGACGGCCTGTTCCAGGGCGTAATCCGGGTCGTCGCCGCCGCCCTTCACCCCCGCGTCGGCCGCGGCGACGACGCGCAGCGCCGAGGAGACGCCGTCCGCGGACCAGCCGCGCATCTGCTGGCGCACCCGGTCGATCTTCCACGGCGGCATGCCCAGCTCGCGGGCGAGGTCACCGGGGCGCATGCCGCGCGGCGCCGACGCCAGCTTGCCGATCGACCGCACACCCTGTGCGAGGGCGCTGCTGATCAGCACCGGGGCCACGCCGGTCGCCAGCGACCAGCGCAGCGCCTCCAGCGCCTCCGCCGTGCGTCCCTCGACCGCACGGTCGGCCACGGTGAAGCTGGACGCCTCCGCGCGGCCGGTGTAGTAGCGGGCGACGACCGCGTCGTCGATGGCGCCCTCGACATCGGCGGCCAGCTGCGCGCAGGCGGAGGCCAGCTCGCGCAGGTCGCTGCCGATCGCGTCGACCAGCGCCTGGCACGCCTCCGGCGTCGCCGAACGGCCGGCGGTACGGAACTCGGCACGGACGAAGGCGAGTCGGTCGGCCGGCTTGGTGAGCTTCGCGCAGGCCACCTCGCGAGCGCCGACCTTGCGGGCGGCGTCCAGCAGGCCCTTCCCCTTGGGGCCGCCCGCGTGCAGCAGAACGAGGGTGATCTCCTCGGCCGGCGAGGCGAGGTACGCCTTGACGTCCTTGACGCTGTCCGCCGCCAGGTCCTGCGCGGACCGCACCACCACGACCTTGCGCTCGGCGAACAGCGACGGGCTCGTCAGCTCCGCCAGCGTGCCCGGCTGGAGTTCGGGGGACGCCAGATCGCGCACGTCGGTGTCGGGGTCGGCGGCGCGGGCCGCAGCAACCACCTGCTGCACGGCGCGGTCGAGGAGCAGTTCCTCCTGCCCCACGGCCACCGTGACGGGCGCGAGCGGGTCTTCGGACGTCTTCTTACGGGTACCGGCCATCGCGCACCAGCATCCCACGCCCCACCGACAGCGCCCGCCCCTCCTCTCCGGCGTTCCCCGGTACCCGGACAATGGCCGGGTGACGCAGCACGTACGACACATCCTGGTCCTTCCCGACCGCGACGCCGCCGAGGAGGTCGCCGACGCACTGACCGAGCACTTCGGTGCCGGCCCGGACGAGCCGCAGCTCGTGCGGGAGGCGCTGGCGGGCGAGGACGACGCGGAGGACGCCCAGTGGCTGGTCGTCCTGGAGGACGGCGACGGCTCCTACGACGCGGAGGCGCTGGCCCTGCTCGCCGAGGAGTACGAGGGCTGGCGCGAACGGGAGTAGGCCCCGGGGCGGAGAGCGGCTCGGGCCGCCGCCCGATGTGGCGCGGCACACGCCATCCCTACGGTGCCGGTCATGACGACGACACGCCCCGCACCCCGCCCGGCCCACCAGCGCAGAGAGGCGGTCCTGGAACGTCTGCGCACGGAGGAGGACGTCTGGGTGGCCACGGCCGGCTCAGAGGGCGTGCCGTGCCTGGTGCCGCTGTCCGTGCACTGGGACGGTGCGGCGGTGTGGCTGTCCACGCGGGGCGCCAACCCCACCGGGCGCAACCTTCTGGAGACGTCCGCGGTCCGGATCTCGTTCGGCGACACCCGGGACGTGGTGCTCATCGACGGGTCCGTGGAGGCGTTCTCGCTGGACGAGGTGGACCCGGCGGACGCCCACGCGTTCGCCGCGCGCTGCGGCTGGGACCCGCGCCGCGCCAAGCGGCCCGGCTCGCCCTATCTGTACTTCCGCATCACCCCCACGGACGTGCAGGCGTTCCACGGCGAGCACGAGCTGACGGGGCGCCACCTGATGCGCGGCGGCGTGTGGACGGTCCCGGCGGGCTGACCGCACCGGAGGTGCGCGGGCCGAGGTGACGGACGGGGTGCCGTCCGGCATGACGGCGACGGCGAGCGCCCCGGCGGTGTCCGTGCGGCGCACCAGGGCGCCGTGGCGGTGCAGCAGCCGGAGAGTCTGCGGCGCGGGGTGGCCGTACGGGTTCCCGGCGCCGGCGGACACCAGGGCGACCTGCGGGTCGAGGCGGGCGAGGAGCGCCGGGTCCTGGTGGGCGGAGCCGTGGTGGGCGACCTTGAGGACGTCCACCGGGCCGAGGCCGGGGCGTGTCTCCAGCAGGCGGCGCTGGGCCGGGGGTTCGAGGTCGCCGGGGAGCAGGACCGTGAGCCCGGCGACGCGGACCAGCAGCGTGACGCTGGCGTTGTTGGCCGCGTCCTCGTCCTCCCCCTCTGCCGGGGGGCCGGTGTGCCGCGGCCCCGCGAGTGGCCACAGCACCTCCCAGGAGAGCGCGCCGAGGGTGCGTCGCTCGCCCGCCGGGGCACGCACCAGCGGCACTCCCGCCCGTCCCGCGACGCGGTGCACGAACGCGGCCTGGCCGGCGGGTTGCTGCACATGGGTGGCCTGGATGGCGCCGACCTCGCGGCCGCGCAGCGCGCCGGGAAGACCGGCGACGTGGTCGGCGTGGAAGTGGGTCAGGACGAGGAGCGGGATGGCGGTCACGCCGAGCGTGGTCAGGCAGGCGTCGACCGCGTCGGGGTCCGGTCCGGCGTCGACGAGGACGGCGGTCCCGTCGCCCGCCGCGAGTACGACGGCGTCCCCCTGGCCCACGTCGCACACCACCAGCCGCCAGTGCGGCGGCGGCCATCCGGACAGGCTGCGGGTGAGCGGGGCGGGGCGGGCGAGCGCCGCCAGGAGGAGCAGGGCGACGGCGGCGCAGAGCCAGGGACGGCCCGGCAGGCGGCGTGCCAGGACCGCGAGGGCGAGGACGAGCAGGCCCAGGAGGAGCGCTCCCGGCCAGGTGTCCGGCCAGGGGACGGTGGCGCCGGGCACGGACGCGCCGGTCCGGGCGATGCGGGCGATCGCTGCGGTCGGCCAGCCGCCGAGCCAGGCCAGCCCTTCGGCGAGGGTGGGCGAGAGCGGCGCGGTCAGGAGCGCCGCGAAGCCGAGGACCGTGGCGGGAGCGACGACGAACTCGGCGAGCAGGTTGCAGGGAACGGCGACCAGGCTGACGTGGGCGGCGAGCACGGCGACGACGGGCGCGCAGACCGCCTGTGCGGCGGCGGCCGCGGCGAGGGCTTCGGCCGGCCGGCCCGGGACTCCGCGGCGACGCAGCGCGCGGCTCCAGCGTGGGGCGAGGGTCAGGAGCGAGCCGGTCGCGAGAACGGAGAGCAGGAAACCGGGATCGCGCGCGAGCCCCGGGTCGTGGAGCACGAGGAGGAGGACTGCGGCGGCGAGGGCGGGAAGCAGGGAACGCCGGCGGCCGGTGCCGATGGCCAGGATGGTGATCAGGCCGCAGGCGGCGGCCCGCATCACGCTGGGCTGGGGACGGCACACGAGGACGAACCCGAGGACGACCAGAGCGGCGAGTACGGCGGTGACCCGCAGCGGGATGCCGAGCCGGGGCGCGAGGCCGCGACGTTCCGCGAGGCCGGCTCTGCCCGGCGGTCCGATGAGCAGGACCAGCAGGACGGTCAGGTTTCCTCCGCTGACGGCGAGCAGGTGCAGCATGTCGGTGGCGTGGAAGGCGGCGTCCAGGTCGTCGGGGATGCGGGAGGTGTCGCCGACGACGAGGCCGGGAAGCAGCGCCCGGGGGTCGGGGTCGAGAGGGTCCGTGGCGCGGCGGAGACCTGCGCGCAGGTCGTCGGCGAAGCGTTGCAGGGCGGTCGGCGGCCGTACGACGGTGGGTGGTTCGGAGCCGCCCGTGCGGAGGACGGCCGCGATGTCCCGCCCGCCCGCCGACGCGCGCGGCGGGGCCAGACGCACCTCGGCGCGGAGGCCGGTGGAGGGCAGCAGGCGACGCCAGCCGGAGGCGGCGCCGTCGTCGCCGTCGACCAGCAGGAGCGCCGGAGTCCGCACGGCGACGGGGTCGGGCACAGCGGGGGCCGACACCCGGGTGACGTCGACCGGCACGACGAGGACGCCGGGGACGCGCCGGGTGCCGTGGACCCGGGCGTCCGTGCGGTGCGGGTCTCCGGTCACCGTCAACTCGACGGTGGCGTGGGAGTAGTCGGCCGCCAGCTCGGGGACGGGGCCGCGTCGGGCGTCCGCGGTGTGGAGCGTGGCGGAGGCGGCTCCGGCCGCCGCGCAGACCAGGGTGAGGGCCAGGGCGAGCCGGTTGCCGTGACGCAGGTGCCGGTGCGGGGTGGCCAGGCGGCGGCGCGGACGGAGGAGGACGGTGGCGAGGAGTCCGCAGAGGGCGGCGGCGCCGAGCGCGGTCGCAGAGCCGGGGAGTGCCGGGGCGAGGGCGACTGCCGCCCATGCGGCGAGGGCGGGTGGCAGGAGCCGGAGGTCGGGTGGGCCCTCCTGGCGGGGGTCCGCGGCACCCAGTGGGTTGCGGGACGCCCTGTGCGCGGGACTGCGGGCGGTGCCGGCGGTGGGTCCCCGCGTCACGGCCCGACCCGGGGCCGGAGGTCCGCGAAGCGGGCGGGGCCGATGCCGTCCACCTCGCGGAGCTGGTCGATCGAGGTGAAACCCCCGTGCTCGGTCCGGTAGTCGACGATGTGGCCGGCCAGCACGGGGCCGACCCCGGGCAGCGTCTCCAGTTGTTCGGTGGTGGCGGAACTCAGGCTGATGCGGGCGGGTGTCGCGCCTGCGCCCGGGGGCACACCGGCCGCGGGAGCGGGCACCGGCCCGCCCACGGCGCGCGCGGCGGGCTCGCCGACCAGGATCTGCTCGCCGTCGACCAGCCGTCGCGCCTGGTTGAGCCCGCCGAGCTGCTTCGGGTCGGTGCCCGGCCGGACTCCCCCGGCCGCCTTCAGGGCGTCCGCGACGCGCGACCCTCGCGGCAGCCGGTGGACCCCGGGCTCCCGGACGTCTCCCGCGACGTCCACGACGACCGGGCCGCCGACGCCGGAGGACGCCGCGTCCGGTGAGGCGGACGGCGGCGGCAACGGCTCGGCTGCGGCGGCGGCTCGCGGTGCGGCGACGGTCTGGGGGCGGCCGGAGAGGAAGTGGTGGACGGCGAAGCCGAGGGCGACGAGGAGCACGAGCCCCAGTGCGGCGAGCGTCTTGGGCTCGACGGCGCAGCGGAGTTGCACCCACAGCGGGAGACGTTCGAGAAGCGCCTCCCGCAACCGCCCCGCGAACGACGGAGATACGGTCTCCGGGACCTCCGGAACCTCCGAGTCGTCGGCCCCGGAACGGTCGGGCGCGGCACGCCGGGTCGGCGGGCCCGCGTCCGTGGCGTGCGGACCGGCGCTCGGGGCGACGGGTGGAGCGGCGTCGGGCCGGGCCGGCGGTTCCGGGGGACGGCCGCGCTCCCGGGCGGCGGCCACGGCCGCACGGGCGACGGCGATTGCGACGGGCCGGGGCAACGGGGACGCGAGAGCATCAGCCCCGCTACCGGGTGGCGTGGAGGTGGCGGTGGTCGCCCGTCGGACGACGCGGGCACCCCGGCATGCCCGGGAGCGCGCGGGCCACGGCGGTGGCGGGGCGTCGTCCGGGGGCTTCCTCGGCGAGGGCACCTCGCGCAGCGGCCTGCCGCCGATCGGCGACAGCAGGGCGTCCGCGCGGCGGCGGACGGACGGGTCGGTGGGGTGCGGTGGTCCGGAGCGGCCGCCGGCACGCGAGCGGTGCCGGCCCCCTCGCCCCGGACCGCGGGTGTCGTGGCGGCTTCGAGTCGTCATGCCACAGGACGCTAGAAGGCGCGGGACGTTCGCGACGGATACGGCCGATTCCGGTGGATGACACCCCAGTTGTGGACAACTTCGCCACCCCTGCGGGTGCATCCCAAGACGGCGGGACGCACGACACAGACGTGTCAGCAGTCCTTGCGGCAGGGCAGGCCATCAGACGGACAGGCACGCAGACGGACAAGCCGACGGACCGGCAGGCCCTTCAGCGGCGGGAGAGTACGACGCCGAGGAGGCCGGGGCCGGTGTGGGCGCCGATCACCGCGCCCACCTCGCTGACGTGCAGGTCGGTCAGGCCCGGGACGCGCTCGCGGAGCCGCTGGGCGAGCTGGTCGGCGCGTTCGGGTGCCGCCAGGTGGTGGACGGCCATGTCGACCTGGGCGTCCGCCGAGTGCTCGACGGCGATCTCCTCGAGCCGGGCGATGGCCCGGGACGCGGTGCGCACCTTCTCCAGCATGCCGATGCGGCCGTCCGCCAGCTCCAGCAGCGGCTTGACGGCCAGCGCGGACCCGAACAGCGCCTGCGCGGCGCCGATGCGGCCGCCGCGCCGCAGGTAGTCGAGCGTGTCGACGTAGAAGTACGCCGCCGTCCCCTCGGCGCGCTTCTCGGCAGCCGCCGCCGCGTCGTCCGGTGTCCCGCCCGCCTCGGCGGTCTCGGCCGCGGCCAGGGCGCAGAAGCCCAGCGCCATCGCGACCATGCCGGTGTCGACCACGCGCACCGGCACCGGCGCGTCCCGGGCGGCCAGCACGGCCGCGTCGTAGGTGCCCGAGACCTCCGCGGACAGGTGGAGCGACACGATGCCGTCCAGCCCGGGCTGGGACTCGGCGAGGGCGCGGTAGGTGGCGGCGAAGGTCTCCGGGCTGGGCCGGGAGGTGGTGACCGGCCGGTGCTTGCGCAGGGCCTCCGCGAGGGCGGGCGCCGAGATCTCGGTGCCCTCCTCCAGCGCCTCCCCGTCGAGGACGACCGTCAGCGGTACCGCGGTGATGTGGTGCTTCTCCAGCAGCTCCGGGGGCAGGTACGCCGTGGAGTCGGTGACGACAGCGACATGACGGGCCATGTCGGGGAGGCTAGCGCCGGAGCGGGCCGACGTGTCGCACCGGCCCGGTGGTTCGCCCTCCCTCGTGCTCACGCCGTCGCTCACCGCGGGTTCTGCGGGCCGTCCCGGTCGACGCCGGGAAGCGTCTGTGCGTCCGACCAGTGCTGCTCGGGCGCGGACTTCTCGGCGTGCTGCGGCTCCGGCCAGTGCGGCTTCTGCGGGGGGTTCGGCTGCTGGGAGTGCGGCTTCTCCAGGCGCGCCGGCTCCTGGGCGGCGGGGGGACCGTGCACTTCGGCGGGCTGCGGCCCGGCATCCACGGCTCCGCCCAGGGGCAGGGGTGCGTCACGGAAGCCGCGGAGGGCCCCGGACTCGATCTCGATCTGATCGCGGAGCGCGTCAAGGCCGTCGTCGTCGTACTGGCGGGCACGGTCCTGGGCCGCGAAGCGGAGCGAGTCGGCGGACTTCTTCAGCGCCGCCGCGCGCTCCCGCGCGTCCGGCAGCCGGGCGGCGATGCGCTCGCGGTCGGGTTCGCGCTCCATGAGGAGGCGCAGCTCGCCGTCGAGCCGCTGGGCGTGGTCCTGGAGCTGGTCGAGCAGCGCGGCGGCCTCCCGGAGCGCCGGGTCGTCGGAGGCTCCCGAGGTCAGCGCGGCGCGGGTGCTGTCGAGCGACGTGCGCAGCTCCAGCCGGAGCCGGGCGGCCTCGCCGACCGGGCCCGGCTGGGCGGTGCGCGCCTTCAGGGTGGTGTCCTCGACGGTACGGCGGACCTGGGCGCTCGTCCGCTCCACGCCGCGGCGGACGGCGCGGGCGGTCTTGAGGGTGACGATCACGCCGAGGGCGGTGAAGAGGACGAAGAGGACGACCAGGGCCCAGATGACGAACTCCACGCCTTGCTCCTTCGGGGTGCGCCGACGGTTGATGGGGGCCGGGTGTGGCGGTGTGCGGCTCCCCTTCAGCGTAAACGGGCGGGGTGCGGTCGGTGGTTCCTGACGGCGGACGGGACGGTGAGCGCGCCCCGCACCGCCCCCGCCCCGTCCGGGACGACGGTGGGGGCGGGGGCGGGCGGCAGGCGCCGCGCCGGGTCAGGCCGGGACGATGTTCACCAGCTTCGGGGCCCGGACGATGACCTTCCGGATGCCCGCGCCGTCCAGCGCGGACACGATCGCCGGTTCGGCCAGCGCCGCCGCCTCCAGGTCGGCGTCGGTGACGGAGGGCGAGACCTCCAGGCGGGCCTTGACCTTGCCCTTGACCTGGACGACGCAGGTCACCGTCTCGTCGACCACGTACGCCGGGTCGGCGACGGGGAAGTCCGCGTGGACGACGCTGCCCTCGTGGCCCAGCCGGTGCCACAGCTCCTCGGCGACGTGCGGTGCCAGCGGGGCGACCAGCAGCACCAGGTGCTCGGCGACCGACCGCGGCACCCGCGCCACCTTGGTGACGTGGTTGTTCAGCTCGGTGACCTTGGCGATGGCGGTGTTGAACCGCAGGTCGGACAGGTCCTGGCGGACTCCGTCGATCGCCTTGTGCAGGGCGCGCAGGGTGTCCTCGTCGGGCGCGTCGTCGGTGACGACGACCTCGCCCGTCGTCTCGTCCACGACGTTCCGCCACAGGCGCTGCAGCAGACGGTACTGGCCGACGACGGCGCGGGTGTCCCACGGCCGGGAGACGTCCAGCGGGCCCATCGCCATCTCGTACAGGCGCAGCGTGTCGGCTCCGTACTCGGCGCAGATCTCGTCCGGGGTCACCGCGTTCTTCAGCGACTTGCCCATCTTGCCCAGCAGCCGGGAGACCTTCTCGCCCTGGTACCAGTAGGCCCCCTCCTGCTCCTCGACCTCGGCGGCCGGAACGGCGATGCCGCGCGCGTCGCGGTAGACGTACGCCTGGATCATGCCCTGGTTGTACAGCTTGTGGAACGGCTCGGCGGACGAGACGTGGCCCAGGTCGAACAGCACCTTGGACCAGAAGCGGGCGTACAGCAGGTGCAGCACGGCGTGTTCGGCGCCGCCCACGTACAGGTCGACGCCGCCGGTGGGCATGCCCTCGCGCGGGCCCATCCAGTACCGCTCGACGGCCGGGTCGACCAGCTTCTGGTCGTTGTGCGGGTCCAGGTAGCGCAGCTCGTACCAGCAGGAACCGGCCCAGTTGGGCATGGTGTTGGTCTCGCGCCGGTAGCGGCGCGGGCCGCGGCCGTCGCCCAGGTCCAGGGTGACGTGCACCCAGTCCTCGTTCCGGGACAGCGGGGTCTCGGGCACCGTGTCGGCGTCGTCCGCGTCGAAGGTGCGCGGCGCGTAGTCCTCGACCTCCGGCAGCTCCAGCGGCAGCATCGACTCGGGCAGCGCGTGCGCGATGCCGTCCTCGTCGTAGACGATCGGGAACGGCTCGCCCCAGTACCGCTGCCGGCTGAACAGCCAGTCGCGCAGGCGGTAGTTGACGGTGCCCTCGCCGATGCCCTGCTCGGCCAGCCACCCGGTGATCTTCGCCTTGGCCTCGGTCACGCCCAGACCGTCCAGGGCCACCCGCGGGCCGGAGGAGTTGACCAGCGCGGCGTCGTAGGAGACGAACGCGTCGTCCCAGGTCGCCGGGTCGGTACCGCGCCCGTCGGTGGGCTCGACGACGCAGCGCATGGGCAGCTCGAAGGCCCGGGCGAAGGCGAAGTCCCGGCTGTCGTGGGCGGGGACGGCCATGATGGCGCCGGTGCCGTAGCCCATCAGCACGTAGTCGGCGATGAACACCGGCACGCGCTCGCCGCTGACGGGGTTCGTCGCGAACGCGCCGGTGAAGACGCCGGTCTTGTCCTTCGCCTCGGCCTGCCGCTCCACGTCGGACTTGCCGGCGGCCTGTGCGCGGTAGGCCTCGACGGCCTCGGCGGGGGTGGCGTGGCCGCCGGTCCACGCCGCACGCGTGCCCTCGGGCCAGGCATCGGGGACGACGGAGGCGGCGTGGCCCTCGCCCGACACCAGGTCGTGCTCGGGCGCCAGCACCATGTACGTCGCACCGAACAGCGTGTCCTGACGGGTGGTGAAGACGGTGATCGCCGCGTGTTCCTCGCCGTGCGCGGTGTCGACGGGGAAGTCGACGCGGGCGCCCTCGCTGCGGCCGATCCAGTTGCGCTGCTGCAGCTTGATGGCCTCCGGCCAGTCCAGGCCGTCCAGGTCGTCCAGCAGCCGCTCCGCGTAGGCGGTGATGCGCATGTTCCACTGGCGCAGCTTCGCCTTGAAGACGGGGAAGTTGCCGCGCTCGGAACGGCCCTCGGCGGTGACCTCCTCGTTGGCCAGCACGGTGCCCAGGCCCGGGCACCAGTTGACCGGGGCGTCGGAGGCGTAGGCCAGCCGGTACGCGCCCAGCAGATCGGCGCGCCCGGCGGCGTCCAGTTCGGCCCAGGGCGCGCGCCCTTCGGGCGTGGGACGCCGGCCCGAGGTGAACTCGTCGACCAGGTCGGCGATCGGGCGGGCCCGCTGCGCCTCCGTGTCGTACCAGGAGTTGAAGATCTGCAGGAAGATCCACTGCGTCCACTTGTAGTAGGACGGCTCGATGGTGGCGAACGACCGGCGCTGGTCGTGGCCCAGGCCCAGGCGGCGCAGCTGGGCCTTCATGTTGACGATGTTGGCTTCGGTGGAGACCCGCGGGTGGGTGCCGGTCTGCACGGCGTACTGCTCGGCGGGCAGGCCGAACGCGTCGAAGCCCAGCGTGTGCAGGACGTTGTGGCCGGTCATCCGCTGGTAGCGGGCGAAGACGTCGGTGGCGATGTAGCCCAGCGGGTGACCGACGTGCAGGCCGGCACCCGACGGGTACGGAAACATGTCCATGATGAACTTCTTGGGCCGGGCGACGGTCTCCTCGTCGCCGCCCAGCGCGCCGCCACCGGGGTTGGGGGCCTCGTACGTCCCCTGCTTGTCCCAGAAGTCCTGCCAGCGTGCCTCGATGTCGGCGGCCAGCGCCGCCGTGTAGCGATGGGGCGCCGTGTTCTGTGCGGCTGCGGTCGTGGTCTCGCTCATCGTCCTCAAAGCTCCATCGGTCGTCTCTGCTCAGGAAACGAAAAATCCCCTCGCACAGGAGGGGACGCCGCGCCGATTCCGACCCTGCCGTTTCCACCACGGCCCTGGGGTCGGGACTGATCAGCGCGGCCGGCTAAGCAGAAGGCGTACGGCACGCATGCGCACAGGATACCGCACGACACAAGGGGCTTCCGGTGCGATTCGGGCATCCGGACGAGGTGCAGGAGGCGCCGGGCGACGCAGGGCGAACAGCGAAGAGGGCCGCCTCTGCGAGACGGCCCGTCGCCTGTGTGTGGAGCTAAGGAGAATTGAACTCCTGACCTCTTGCATGCCATGCAAGCGCTCTACCAACTGAGCTATAGCCCCGAGTCTGGTCCGACGCGTGAGATGTGAGCAGATCCCCTGCGGTATCCCCGCGACGGCGATGCCTACTGTACACGGCCGACGTGGTGCTCCGCCAAATCGGTTCTCGGCCCGCGGGCGTGGCGCCGGGGAGGCTCTGCAGGGCGGTACCGTCGTCCGCCGTGTATCCGCTGCGTCGCCCCCTCCTCGCGAGCGGCCTGCTGTGCCTGGCGTCCTTCACCCTGTTCTGGGCGGCGCAACGGGCGGCGGACGTCTCGCTGATCGACGTGATGGTCTACCGCGCGCAGGGCGAGGCGGTGCTGCGCGGCGAGGACCTGTACGCGCTGAGCGCCACTCACGCCGAGCTGCCGGCGACCTACCCGCCGTTCGCCGCCCTGCTGTTCGTGCCGCTGGCCCTCCTGGAGACCGGCACCCTGCGGACGGTCGCCACGGCGGCGAACCTGCTGCTGCTGGTCCTGGTGGTCCACCTCTCACTGCGGCTGACGGGCCGCCCGCGGAGCGCGCCGACGGCGGCCGCGGCCCTGGCGGTGTCCGCCCTCGCCGTGTGGTGCGAGCCGGTGTGGACCACCTTGCGCTACGGGCAGGTCAACCTGCTGCTGACCGCCCTCGTGCTGTGGGACCTGTCACGTCGCTCCGGGCACCGCTGGGCGGGGATCGGCATCGGCGTGGCGGCGGGGGTGAAGCTCACCCCGGCGCTGTTCGTCGTGCTGCTGGCGCTGGCGGGCGTGGTGGAAGCCTGGCGCCGGCGGGACGGGACGGGGCTGAGCGGGCCCGTCCGCGTGGGAGGACCGGCCGCCGTCCGCACGGCACTCGCGGGGGCGTGGAACGCGCACCTGCGGCAGGCGACGGTCGCCGCCGGCGCCTTCCTCGGGACGGCCGGACTGGCCGCCACCGTGCTGCCGGGCGACTCGCACCGCTTCTGGACGGAGATCCTTTTCCGCGCGGACCGCGTGGGAAACGCCGAGGACACCGCGAACCAGTCGCTGCACGGCGTGCTGGCCCGCGCCCTGCACACCGGCGATCCGGGCGCGGCGGCGACCGCGCTGTCGGTGGCCGTGGCGGTGGCGGGGCTGACCGTGGCGGTGGCGGCGCTGCTCGCCGGCTCCCGGCTGCCGCGGTCGCGCGCCTGGGCGGGGACGGCCTGCGCGCTCACGGCGCTGCTGGTCAGCCCGGTCTCCTGGTCGCACCACTGGGTGTGGTGCGTGCCGGTCGCCGTTCTGCTGGGCGCCGAGGCGCTGCACCGCCACGACGACCGGTGGTGGTGGGGTACGGCGGCCTGCACGGCGGCGTTCTGCACGTACGCCCTGTGGTGGGTGCCGCACAGCCCCGACCGCGCCGAGCGGCTGGAACTCCGGCAGGGTGCCGGGGAGATGCTGCTCTCGGCCGTCTACCCGCTGGCGGGTGCGGCCTTCCTCGCGCTCGCGGCGGCGGTGGCCGTGCGCGCAGCCGGGCGGGCCGGCCCGTACGCGGGCGCGCGGGTGGTGCGGGCGCGGAGCGAGCTTCAGGCCGTGGCGAAGGAGTAGAAGCGCTTGAGGGTGCAGTGCTCGTCGAGCAGCCGTCCGTAGATGGGCTCGCCGTCCAGCTCGCGGTAGGTCTCGATGGGGTCGCCGCGTATGATCAGCGCCCGCGCGCAGTCCTCACACCAGTACTGGTAGCGCTCGTTCGCGGGTTCCATGTCGCGCACGACGGGCGTGCCGCTGCCGCACCAGTCGCATTTCCTGCTGTGCGCGCCCATCCGTCAGCTCCAGGTGTGGCCGCAGGCCGTGCACACGTAGGAAACCCCTCCATTGTCGCCGAGCACCACGGCGACGTCCGATGATCCGCAGGCGGGGCAGCTGAGAGACGCGGTCGGCATCGGTCCTGCCTCCCTCGCCGTGCCTCCTTCACCCTGGCGGCGATTCTGCCACGTTACCGGCGCCCGCAGGAGAGGGGACAAAGCAACGATCCCGCCCTGGTGAGGACGGGATCGCGGTGGACCGAGCTGTGGAGCTAAGGAGAATCGAACTCCTGACCTCTTGCATGCCATGCAAGCGCTCTACCAACTGAGCTATAGCCCCGCGTTCCCGGCGCTCGCGCGCCGTGAACGAGTAGAAGCTTAACCGGTGGCCTGCCGGATTGAGAAATCCGCGCCGCCCCGGTTCAGTCGTCGTCGCCGAGGACCGGTTCCGGCAGGGTGCCGGCGTTGTGCTCCTGCAGACGCCAGCCGCGCAGGCTCTCGCCCAGCACCGACCAGCAGCAGTTGGAGAGGCCGCCGAGCGCCTCCCAGGTGCTCGGGTGCAGGCCGAGCAGCCGGCCGATGGTGGTACGGATGGTGCCGCCGTGACTGACGACGACCAGAGTGCCGCCCTCGGGCAGCTTCTCCGCGTGCCGCTCGACGACGGGTGCGGCCCGGTCGGCGACCTCGGTCTCCAGCTCGCCGCCGCCGCGCCGGACGGGTTCCCCCCGCTTCCATGCGGCGTACTCCTCGCCGTGACGCTCGACGATCTCCTCGTGCGTGAGGCCCTGCCAGACGCCCGCGTAGGTCTCCCGCAGGTCGGCGTCGTGGGTGACCTCCAGGCCGGAGAGGCGAGCCAGCTCGGCAGCGGTGGCGCGGGTGCGCTGGAGGTCCGAGGCGATGATCGCCTGCGGCCGGAGGGCGGCGAGCAGCCGCGCGGAACGGCGGGCCTGCGCCACCCCCTCCTCCGTGAGCGCGATGTCGGTGGAGCCCTGGAAGCGGCGCTCGAGGTTCCATGCGGTCTGGCCGTGCCGCCACAGGACGACGCGCCGCCCGGTGGGGGCGAGACGCCCGTCGGGGACCGGGCCCCCGGCCGGGGGCGGGGTGGCGGCGGTCACGGGGCCTCCTCCGCCTCCGCCTGCTCGCCCTTGCCCCGGGTCGCCTTGGCGTCCTCCGGCAGATCCAGCTCCGGGCAGTCCTTCCAGAGCCGTTCCAGCGCGTAGTAGACACGCTCCTCGCTGTGCTGCACGTGCACGACGATGTCGACGTAGTCCAGCAGCACCCAGCGGCCCTCGCGCTCGCCCTCCCGGCGGGCCGGCTTGACGCCGTGCTCCTTCAGCAGGCGCTCCTCGACGGCGTCGACGACCGCCTTGACCTGGCGGTCGTTGGGGGCCGAGGCGAGGAGGAACGCGTCGGTGAGGGTCAGGACGTCGCTCACGTCGTAGGCGACGACGTCGTGAGCCAGCTTGTCGGCGGCGGCCTGGGCGGCGGCGTTGATCAGCTCGACGGAACGGTCGGTGGCGGTCACAGGCAGTGCTTTCGGTCGCGGGTGGGCGGGATGGTGCCGTCCCTCAGGATCTCACGCCTCTCCGACGGCCCCGCCGAGGCCCGGGTGGGGCCGACGGCAGGGCGCGACGGAGCGGTGTGCGGGGCCGGAGCGGTGTGCGGAGCCACGTGCGGGTGCCGCGGCTCAGCCGTCGTAGTCCTGGCCGAGCACGACGGTCACGTCCGCGTTGCCCGCCGCGTCGCCCTTCCCTACCGCGTCGTCGGGGAGGCCGAGGGTCTTCGCGACCGCCTGGGCCCGCTCCTTCTGCTCGGCGTCCGCGTACAGCACCTTCGAGGTCTTCTCGGTCCCGTCGGCCTCCGAGGCGCCCACGACGCTGAAACCGCCGTTGACGAGCGTCACACGCGCGGCGTCGTCGGCGCCCTCGTCGCCCGCGGCGTTGCGCAGGGAGACGCGCGGCGCGGCGTCGGGGTCGGAGTTCTGCACGGTGCCGCCGAGCACGTCCTTGACCACGCCGTCGCCGGTCTCCGCGCTGAGCGTGCCGTCCGGCTCGGCGGGCAGCACCCGGGTCTCGTACGCGTCGGCCTGGGCGCGCGCCGCCAGCGAGGCAAGCGACGCGCCGAGGGACGCCTGGGAGAGCGACGGATCCAGGATCTGACCGAGGGCCTCGACGGTCTTGGTGGCGGATGCCTTGTCCGTGGACATCTGGTCCAGCACGGCCTCCATCACCTGGCCGAAGCGCTCCAGCTGGGCAGTCCTGGGCTCGGCGTCCTCACGGTGGGTCGCGTAGGCGACGGCGGCGCGGCCGTCCAGCTCGCGGTCCCGTCCCTTCTCGACGAGCGGGTCGTCGCCCTTCTTCTCACCCCGGACGGTGGCGTCGACGTCCAGGGTCACGCCGCCGACGGCGTCCACGAGGGTCTCCAGGAAGGGGGTGTCCAGGCGCCAGGTGCCCTTGATGTCGGCACCGAGGAGCTGGCTGAGGGCGTCCCGGGTCGGGGTGGCGCCCTCGGACTCGACCGACTTGCCGAGGGTGGTGGTCGAACCGTCGGACGTGGTGACGGCGAGGTAGTTCGGGAGGAGCAGGGTGGTGCCCTTCTCGGTGGTGGCGTTGTCGACCAGCAGCGCCGTGGCGTTGGCCTCGCTGTCCGGGTCCCGCAGGTGCACCACCAGCACGTCGCGCTGCTGTCCGGCGGCCGGGCCGCCCGCTCCGGGGCCGCCGTCGAGTCCCGGCAGCTTGCCCGCCCACCAGAGGTAGCCGACGCCGCCGAGCAGGGCCAGCACCAGAAGGATCACCAGCGCGCGCTTCCGATTGCGACCGCGCCGTTTGGCCTCTTCCCTGCGCTCGGTGCGGCTCTCGCTGAACTTGAGCCAGTCGATGACGTCCTCGGACTCCTCCGCTTCCTCCTCGACGAACGAGAACTGGTCGGTGTCGTACGCGTCGGCGTCAGGGCCGGTGTCACGGCGTGCGGCGCCCGTACGTTCCGCCGCGGGCGGCGGGGACTGTGCGGGCACGGTCCCCGTGCCGGTGTCGGCGGCGGGGCCGTACGGGTCGTAGCTCTGCGGGGCCGCCGGGGCGCCGTACGGCCGGCCGGCGTACGGATCGGTCACCGGAGGCATCGAACCGGTCTGCGTGCCGTACGGATCCGTCACCGGAGGCATCGACCCCGTCTGTGTCCCGTACGGATCAGTCACCGGAGGCATCGACCCCGTCTGTGTCCCGTACGGATCAGTCACCGGAGGCATCGACCCCGTCTGCGTGCCGTACGGATCAGTCACCGGAGGCATCGACCCCGTCTGCGTGCCGTACGGGTCGTAGGCGTCGAAGGTCCCGGTGTCGTACGCCCCGGTGTCGTACCCGCCGGTGCCGTACGTCCCGGCGCCCCCGTAGCCGCCCGCGTCGTAGGGCTGCCCGTAGCCGTACTCCTGGGTGCCGGTCTGCTGCCTGCCACCGCCCTGTCCGGCGGGGTCCTGGGCGTAGACGGGGCGGCCGTACTCGTCGTATCCGAGGATCTGCGGCTGCTGCCCGTCGTACGGGTTCCACCCGTGGTCGTCGCTGTCGTGGGGTTGGCTCACGTCCCGGCCGCCTCCTCTCCCCCGTCTCGGTACAACTGCCGCTTGTTGATGTAGCGCACGACGCCGTCGGGCACCAGGTACCAGACGGGGTCGCCGGCCTCGACGCGGGCGCGGCAGTCGGTCGAGGAGATGGCCAGCGCGGGCACCTCGATCAGCGAAACGCCGCCGTCCGGCAGCCCGGGGTCGGCCAGGGCGTGACCGGGCCGGGTGACGCCGATGAAGTGGGCGAGGGAGAACAGCTCCTCGGCGTCCCGCCAGGTGAGGATCTGGCCGAGCGCGTCGGCGCCGGTGATGAAGAACAGCTCTGCCTGGGGGCGCCGGGCCCGCAGCTCGCGCAGGGTGTCGATGGTGTACGTGCGGCCGGGCCGGTCGATGTCGATCCGGCTGACGGAGAACTGCGGGTTGGACGCGGTGGCGATGACCGTCATCAGGTACCGGTCCTCGGCCGGGGACACCTGCTGGTGGCTCTTCTGCCACGGCTGTCCGGTGGGCACGAACACCACTTCGTCCAGCTCGAACCGCGCTGCCACCTCGCTGGCGGCGACCAGGTGGCCGTGGTGGATCGGGTCGAAGGTCCCGCCCATCACCCCCAGCCGTCGTGCGCCGGTGCCGGGCACTATGTGCTCTCCCATGCGAGCCGACCCTAGCCTCTCTTCTCCTCGCGGCCCATCCTCCGCCTGGCGGGGTGCGGCGCCGCCGCGGTGGCCGGCCGCGGCCCCGTCCGGACGAGCGCCGGGCGGGAGGCCCGGCGACCCGGTCGGGGACGGGTCAGCGGTCGCGGTTGAAGCGGGTGGTGATCCAGAGGAGGAGCAGCAGGGCGAGCAGCGCGCCGCCGCCGGTGACGTACGGGCTGAGGCTGGAGTGCTCGCCACCGTGCTCGGCGCCGGTTCCACCGCCGGAGGCGAGGACGACGAGGGTGCTGTGCGCGGAGCTGATCAGAGTCATGGCTGCTTCGAACCGTCCCGGTGAGAGTGTGCAGGGGCGTGCGGTCTTCCGCGCCACATCGTATGCGTCCGCCCCCCGCGGGCTCACGCCGACCGGTCCCCCGGACCTCCCGGTGGCCACTGCGGGGGCGAGGCCGGCCCCGGCGGGGGCGCGTTCGTCGCAACCCGGGAACAGTCCCGGCCGCTCGCGGGCCGTTCGGACTACGCTGGGTGTTCCAGCCGACGAGGGGGAGCACCATGACAGAAGGCAACGACAGCGCCCGGCACCTGCCCGGACGGGAGCGGCGGCGTTTCCCCGGGATCTCGTCCCGGGCCTACGAACACCCCGCTGACCGCTCCGCCCTGGTGGCGCTGCGCAAGCTCAGCGGCTTCGACACCGTCTTCAAGGCGCTCAGCGGTCTGCTGCCCGAGCGGAGCCTGCGGCTGCTGTTCCTCTCCGACTCGGTGCGGGTGGGGGACGAGCAGTTCGCGTACCTCCATCACATGCTGCGGGACGCCTGCTACATCCTGGACCTGGAGAAGGTCCCTCCGATGTACGTCAACCAGGACCCGAAGCCGAACGCCATGTGCATCGGCATGGACGAACCGATCATCGTGGTGACGACCGGGCTGGTCGAACTGCTCGACGAGGAGGAGATGCGGGCGGTCGTCGGGCACGAGGTCGGTCACGCGCTGTCCGGTCACTCCGTGTACCGCACCATCCTGCTGTTCCTCACCAACCTGGCGCTGAAGGTCGCCTGGATCCCGCTGGGGAACGTGGCGATCATGGCGATCGTGACCGCGCTGCGCGAGTGGTTCCGCAAGTCCGAACTGTCCGCGGACCGGGCCGGTCTGCTGGTGGGCCAGGACCTTCAGGCGTCGATGCGCGGCCTGATGAAGCTGGCCGGCGGCAACCACCTGCACGAGATGAACGTCGACGCGTTCCTGAAGCAGGCCGACGAGTACGAGGCGGGCGGCGACCTGCGGGACTCCGTTCTGAAAATCATGAACGTGCTGCCGCGCAGCCACCCGTTCACCACCGTGCGCGCCGCCGAGCTGCGCAAATGGGCCGCGACCCGCGAGTACCAGCGGATCATGGACGGGCACTACGACCGGCGGGAGGACGACGGCGACACCTCGGTCGCCGACTCCTTCCGGCAGTCCGCGAACCACTACTCCGAGACCGTGCGGAACAGCAAGGACCCGCTGATGGGGCTGGTCCGCGACATCGCCGGGGGCGCCGGTGACCTGGGCGGGAAGCTGCGGGACAGCTTCACCGGCCGTCGGCAGAACGGCTCCGCGGGCGGCCAGGGCGGCCAGGACGAGACCGGCAGCACCTCGTAGCCGACGTCCTCCCCCGGCCCCGGCCCCGGCCTGCCGCGGCGGGCCGGGGAGGGCGTCAGCCGGTGCGGGCCGGGTCGGGCATGGCGCTGCGCGCCAGCACTCCGCAGACGGCACCGCGGGAGTCGTCCCTCGCGTACGGGTCGGTGCCGGCCGGGAGGTCGTCGCCGGCCCGCTCCCCCGCCAGCAGCGGGACGAGGGTGTCGGCGTGGCCGGCGGAACAGGCCATCGGCCCGGCCCGTACCGACACGCTCCGCACCTGGAGCTGGTGCTCGGTGAGGTCTTCGCGGTGGAAGTGGAACCGGACCTCGCGGCGGACGGTGAACAGCGAGGCGCCGGAGGCGCCGGCGCTTCCCTGCGGGTGCAGGGCGTACACGAAGACGTGGTCGGCGGTGACCTCGAGCGCGTTGCGGTGGATCTCCTCGACCGACAGCGTGCCGTTCACCCGCACCTCCGGAGCGGCGAGGGCCACCCGCCCGGGGTCGAACCGCACCATCCAGCCGGTGAGGGCGTGCCGGCCGTCGCTGCGCGGCCGGTCGACGCTCCGCTCGAACTGGGCAGCCTGGCCGGGGTCCAGCATCAGCCGCACGGACCGCACCTCCCCGCCGGTGAGCACCGCCGGGTCCAGGGAGCTGGCGACGACGTAGTCCTTGGCCCCGGTGAGCGCGGCCAGCACCTGGTTCTCGCTGAAGTGGTCCGTGCGGTACGTCGAGGGCAGGGTCACGCCGTCCGCTCCGGTGCGGTACGTGGCGGCGGGCGAGTGGGCGAACAGGTCCTCCGGCGTGGAGCCGGGCACCGCGTCGCGCGGCGCGAGCGGCACGGTCGCCATCCGGGCCGGCTGGGCGGGCGGCGGGGCGGGGTCCGGCAGCGGATTGCGCACGCCCATGTACACGGCGGTGCCGAAGGCGAGCACGATGAGCAGGACGAGTACCAGGCCCTGCCGCGATGCGCTGCGGGCGGGCGGCTCCTCGCTCGGGGGTCGGCTGCGGACGGCGGCGTGGTCCTCGTCGTCCATCCGCTCCTGGGCGGAGTACTCCTGCAGCCGCGCGGCATCGACGAACGACTCGTCGAAGACGACGGAGCGGTATTCGTCGTCTCCGCCGCCGGGGACGCCCTCGACCGGTCCCTCCGGAGGCTTGCCACGACCTGCCATATGAAAAGGGTAGGTCGCGGCGGGGCTCGGTAAACGCGCGCCGGTGGGCGACTTCGGCCGGCATCACGGGCCGGGAAGAAGTCGCCCGCTGTTCACCCGTTCGAGTGATCGCCGCCCTGGAGGGCCCGTTCAGGAACCCGGCCCGGCCTCGCCGACACGGTGCTCGACGCGGTCCTCGACGGGGAGCCCGACGCCGCGGCTCGGCGGCGGCGGGGCCGGCTCGTCGCGCTCGCCCGCGGCGCCCCGGTAGACCGCCGCGAAGGCGAGGGCGACCATGCCCACACCCATCACCACGGCCAGCACCCAGGCGACCGGCCGCTGCCAGCGCACGTGCCCCCGGTACGGCCGCGGTCCGGCCGCCGCGTCGTACGGACCGTCCCCGTCTCCGTACCCGTGGCCGTCATCGTCATCGTCGCCGTGGGTTCCGGGGTCGTACCCGCGGCGGTGACGACGGCCGTAGCCGAAGCCGTAGCCGTGGGTGGTGTCGTCCGCGTCCGGGTCGTAGTGGAGGTCGTCTTCGCGGGGCGGGCCGTAGACGTAGCCGTCGTCGTACGGGCGAGGCACTTCGGACTCGGCGTGCGACTGGGCCGCGGCGAGCATCCGCTCGGCCGCACTCGGCTCGTGGATCCCCGCCGCCCGGACGAAGTCCTCGTCGAGGACCACGGCCGCGAACTCCTCGTCCGCGGTTCCGTGGTCGTCCTCGGGTTCCTGGCCATCCGGGAACGGCTGGCCCCCCACATCCTCCGGCACGTCGTCCAGCGTAGTGCGAATCGGGCGATGTGGGCAGGGAGAACGGGAATCCGGCGGGAACCGGACAGTGCGCCGGGACTCCGGCCGGGCCTCAGTCGCGCACGTGGCCGGAACCGGTCACCACGTACTTGGTCGACGTCAGCTCCGGCAGGCCCATGGGACCGCGGGCGTGCAGCTTCTGGGTGGAGATGCCGATCTCGGCACCGAAGCCGAACTGGCCGCCGTCGGTGAAACGGGTGGAGGCGTTCACCATCACCGCGGTGGAGTCGACCAGTGCGGTGAACCTGCGGGCGGCCTCGGTGTCGCCGGTCACGATGGCTTCGGTGTGTCCGGAGGTCCAGCTGCGGATGTGGGCGACCGCGTCGTCCAGGGAGGGCACGACGGCGGCGGCGATCTCGTAGCCCAG
Organism: Streptomyces sp. CNS606; assembly: GCF_000426325.1. NCBI lineage: Bacteria > Bacillati > Actinomycetota > Actinomycetes > Kitasatosporales > Streptomycetaceae > Streptomyces > Streptomyces sp. CNS606. The sequence goes on along the minus strand of NZ_AUFD01000013.1, from coordinate 22,900 downwards.
GTACTCGGTGGCCCAGTCCTCGTCGGTGGCGGGGACGACCGCGGTGTCCGCCTTCTGCCAGGCCGCGTCCCCGTGCACGGTCACCCCCGCCTCGCGCAGCGCGGCGAGCGCGCGCGGCAGGAACACCTCCGCGACGTCGGCGTGGACCAGCACCGTCTCGGCGGCGTTGCACACGCTGGGGCGCTGCGTCTTGCTGTTGACCAGGATGCGCAGCGCCATGTCGAGATCCGCGCGGGCGTCGACGTAGACGTGGCAGTTGCCGACGCCGGTCTCGATCACCGGGACGGTCGACTCCTCCACGACGGTGCGGATCAGCGAGGCGCCGCCGCGGGGGATCAGCACGTCGACCAGGCCGCGGGCGCGCATCAGCTCCCGTACCGCGTCGCGGCTCTCGCCGGGCACCAGCTGCACCGCGTCGGCGGGCACCCCGGCACCCGCCACGGCGTCCCGGAGCACGGAGACCAGCGCCGTGTTGGAGGCGTACGCGGACGAGGAGCCGCGCAGCAGCACGGCGTTGCCGGACTTCAGGCACAGGGCGGCGGCGTCCACGGTGACGTTGGGCCGGGCCTCGTAGACGATGCCGACGACGCCGAGCGGGACGCGTACCTGCCGCAGCTCGAGCCCGTTCGGCAGCGTGGAGCCGCGTACGACCTCACCCACCGGGTCGGGCAGCGCGACGACGTCCCGCACGTCGGCGGCGATGGCCGCGATGCGCTCGGGGGTGAGGGTGAGGCGGTCGACGATCGCGTCGGCCGTGCCGGCGGCCTGCGCGCGGGTCACGTCCTCCGCGTTCGCGGCGACGATCTCCGCACTGCGGGCGACCAGCGCGTCCGCCACCGCGAGCAGCGCGGCGTCCCGGGCGGTGCGCGGCAGCGGGGCCAGCGCGGCGGCCGCCTCGCGGGCGCGGCGGGCGGTCGCGGTGACGGGCGTGTCCGGAGGGGTCTCCGGGGACGCGGCCCCGGCTGCGCTGGTGCTCATGCGTGCAGCCTAACGAGCCTGCGGCGGCCTTCCGGCCGTTCGTCCACCGTGCGAGACGGCCCCGGCACGGCGGGTGAGGCCGGGCACCGGACAGGTCCTGGAAGGCGCCGGACAGGCCCGGGAAACGGCCCTAGAAGGGGTGGACACCGACCGGGGTGGCGGGGGCGGGCCCATGACCCTGCGCGACGCGCTGGCGGTAGGTGTCCCGGCCGATGACCTCCAGGCCGACGATCTCCCACGGCGGCAGCTTCGCCGTCGAGCGGTGCTCGCCCCACAGCCGCAGCGCGACGGCGGCGGCGTCGTGCAGATCCCGCGCCTCCTCCCAGTAGCGGATCTCCGCGTGGTCGCCTGCGTACCGGCTGGTCAGCAGGAACGGATGGTCGTGCGCGAGCTGCTCCAGCCCCCGTCGCACCTCGCGCAGCGGGGCCTCCACGCCTGCGACGCTGAGGGTCACGTGCCACAGCCGGGACGTCCCGGGCTGCTCGACCGGCGTACCGGGCCCGGGCCCCGGGAGGGGCCGACGGCCCACCGTCTCGACGCTGGCGAGTCGTCTCACCGGGCCTCCTGTGGGGTGCGCAGTCCTGCGAGCGTCTGCGGGGGGCGACGTCCGGCGGACCGCGTCCTTCGCACGGCCCTCCCTCGGCAGTCGACCAGCCCGCGAGCGACCGCGTGGCCTTTTTACCGAAGCCGACCGGTCGATGACGGGACTTTCGCCGATCCCGCCCGTACGTGGCCGCTCCGCGACGTCCTCAGGACCGCCCGGAGGGAACGGTTCACGAACGCAGCAGCACCAGGTCGTCCCTGTGTACGACCTCGCGTTCGTACGCCGGGCCGAGCTCGCGGGCGAGTTCGCGGGTGGAGCGGCCGATCAGCCGGGGGATCTCGCGGGCGTCGAAGTTGACCAGTCCGCGTGCCACGGCGCGCCCCGCGTCGTCCCGCAGCTCCACCGGGTCGCCGGCGGTGAAGTCGCCCTCGACGCGGGAGATGCCCGCGGGGAGCAGCGAGGAGCGGCGGTGCACCACCGCGTCGACCGCACCGTCGTCCAGCACCAGGGCGCCGCGCGGGGTGCTGGCGTGCGCCAGCCAGAGCAGCCGCCCGGCGGTGCGGCGGCCGGTGGGGTGGAAGTAGGTGCCGGACTCGCGGCCGGCGAGGGCGTCGGCGGCCCGGCTCGCCGAGGTGAGCACGACGGGCACACCCGCGGCTGCGGCGATGCGGGCGGCCTCCACCTTGGTGACCATGCCGCCGGTGCCGACGCCGGCGCCGCCCGCCGAGCCGATCTCCACCCCGGCGAGCTGCGCCGGGCCGGTGACCTCGGCGATCCGTCGGGTGCCTGGGGTGGCCGGGTCGCCGTCGTAGAGGCCGTCCACGTCGGAGAGCAGCACCAGCAGGTCGGCGCGCACCAGGTGGGCGACGAGGGCGGCGAGCCGGTCGTTGTCCCCGAAGCGGATCTCGTCGGTGGCGACGGTGTCGTTCTCGTTGACCACCGGTACCGCGCCCATCGCCAGCAGCTGGTCCAAGGTGCGGTAGGCGTTGCGGTAGTGGGCGCGGCGGCTGGTGTCGTCCTCGGTGAGCAGCACCTGTCCGACGCGCCGGCCGTGCCGGGCGAACGAGGCGGTGTAGCGGGCGACGAGGAGCCCCTGGCCGACGCTGGCGGCGGCCTGCTGGCGGGCCAGGTCGCGGGGGCGGCGGTCCAGGCCCAGCGGCGCCAGTCCGGCGGCGATCGCCCCGGAGGAGACCAGGACGATCTCCCTGCCCCTGTCCGCGCGGCCGCCGTGCGGGGCGTCCAGGTGCCGGGCGAGGACGTCGACGAGAGCGTCCACGCGGTCGGCGTCCAGGCCGCCGGCAGCGGTGGTGAGCGACGAGGAGCCGACCTTGACCACGATCCGGCGGGCGTCCGCCACCTCCTGCCGCAGCCCTGTGTCCCGTACCACCCTCGGCCCTCTCCACCGTTGTCCCGACCTGCCACAATCTACGGCAGGCCGACCGCCGCCGACGCCGCCGTCCAGCCTCCGGACGGGGCCCGCCTCCCGCTCACCGCACAGCGCCGGGACATCCCTTTCAGGCGTTTCGTGCGCATCGGGCGGGAGCGGAAATTGTCACCGTGCCCGTCTCGTCATACGGTCGGTGGTCAGCCCGAACCAGGCCCGGCCGCCCCCGCGACTTCGGCCGGTCCTCATCCCAACGCCTCCTGCCAGGAGCTCAGCCCCGTGCCCTCTGCCGGACTCCCCCTACGCCGCGTCGTCCAGGTGGCGGCGCTCTTCACGCTGCTGGTCCTCTTCGCGGCCCAGCTCGCCGGCGCCCTGCTGGCGTACGTGCCCCTCTTCGTCGTCGCCTCCGCCGGCGGCGTCGCGCTGGACCTGTACCTCCAGCAGCGACAGCCCGGGCTGATCGCGGTGCTCGGCAAGGTCCGCTTCGAGGCGGTCAGCCGGCAGCTGCTCCGCGACATGCTGATCGTGGTGGCGCTGGTGCGGCTGCCGAAGGTGAACGCGATGGAGGAGCGCGCGCTCGTCCTGCTGCTGCTCGGCTGCTACGGCCTGCACTTCCTGTGCCAGGCGGTGTCCGTGCTCGTGCGGCGCAACCGCACGCTGCCGATCCTGACGCGCAACATCGACACCTCCGGGCTGCGCCTGTCCCCCGCCCCGCCGCGGGTGCTGGCCCGGCTGCAGAGCCGGCGCCTGCTGACCTTCATGCTCCCGGCCACGGCCGGCCTGCTGACCACCAGCGCCACCGCGCAGAACGTGTGGGCGCTGGCCGGTCTCGCGGCCAGCCTCGCACTGTTCGTCGGCGGCACGGTCTACCTGGGCACCTGGCTGCTGCCGAAGAAGCGCACGCCCGGCGAGGCGCGGGTGCTGAACTGGCTGAACGCCTGGCTGGCCGACTACCGGCCGACGGTGGGCATGTACTTCTCCGGCGGCGCGACCTCCGCCTACCAGGCCAACATGTGGCTCGGCACGCTCGCGGAGCTGGATGCCAAGCCGATCATCGTGCTGCGCGAGCGGTTCATGGTCCAGAAGATCGACGCCACGGACGTGCCGATCATCTCCATCCCGAAGGTCGCGCACCTGATGCACCTGGAGCAGTCCACGCTGAAGGTGCTGCTGCACCCGGCGAACTCCGGGAAGACCTCGCAGGTGCTGCGCATCCCCACCATCAAGCACGCCTTCACCAACCACGGCGAGAGCGACAAGCTGTCCTCCTGCAACCCGTACGCCAAGGCGTACGACGAGGTGTGGGTGGCCGGCCCGGCCGCCCGCGACCGGTACCAGCTCGCCGACATCGGCATCGACGACCGCGACGTGGTGGAGGTGGGACGGCCGCAGCTCGCGCCCATCACCCCCTACGCGGGTCCCCCCTCGGACGGCACGCGGACGACCGTGCTGTACGCCCCCACCTGGGAGGGCTGGACCGACGACCCGGGCAACACGTCGGTGATCCTGGCGGGGGAGAACATCGTCCGCGAGCTGCTGGCCGACCCCGGCGTGCGCCTGCTGTACAAGCCGCACCCGATGACCGGCTCCGTCGACCCGCGGGCGGGCGCCGCGGACCACCGCATCCGGGCGATGATCGCGGAGGCGAACGAGCGGCGCGGCGAGGGCTCTGCGGCCGCGCCGGGCGCCGCCGCAGAGCTGGCGCGGCGCACGGCCGCACTGGACGCACTGACCACGACCTCGTTCCGCGGCAGCGCCGACGAGACGGAGCGGATGCTGCTGCAGTCCCGCCCGGAGGAGGGCCGCGCCGAGGCCGTGACGGCGGCGACCGCCGCCTGGGAGGAGGCGTACTGGGCGTCGTTCCCGGAGGACGAGCACCTGATCGTCACGGCGGCCCGCCCCGGCATCTACGGCTGCTTCAACCAGGCCGACCTGCTCATCAGCGACGTGTCCAGCGTGGTCTCCGACTACCTGAGCAGTGAGAAGCCGTACGCGGTCGCGAACACCAGCGGCCGTTCCGAGGCGGACTTCCGGGCCAACTTCCCGACGGTGCGGGCCGCGACGATCCTCAGCCCGGAGGCCAAGGAGATCCCCGGCCTGCTGGCCGCCGTCCGCGACCCGGGCAAGGACGACTTCGCCGCCGCGCGCGGCGAGTTGAAGCAGCACCTGCTCGGCCCGTCCGACCCGCCGTCGCTCGCCCGCTTCAACCGGGCCGCGCTCGACCTGTGCGACGCCGCCGACGCGCGCAACCGCCGGGCGGCGGCCCGCGCGGCCGCCGAGTTCCCCGAGCAACGCGCCGTGGAGGAGACCGCCGACCACGAGGTGGTCGTGGACGACGAGGCCGAGGCGACCGCGGAGGCGGCGTCCGACGCGGCGGAGGCCACCGAGCTGGTCGAGGTCTCCGAAGGGCCGGAGGCCGGCGAGGCCCAGCAGCGCACCGCCGACGCGTCCGAGACCGCCGACGACGAGGAGGCGGGCGCGGAGACGGGATCCGAGCAGGTCAGGAGCTGACCGAGGACTCGCCTACGACCCTTCGGCGGCCGCCGTCCCGTCCACGACGAGACGGCGGCCGTCGGCGTCGCGGCGGGTGAGGCCCGCGCCGTCGAGGTGCTCGAGCAGGGGGATCGCGACACGGCGGCTGACGGCCAGGATCCGGCAGCAGTCGCCGACCGTGAACGGCCGCGGCGCGGCGTCGCGCAGCGCGGCGGCGGCGCGGCGGGCGCTGCCGCCGGGCAGATGGACGGCGCCGGTACCGGTGCCGTGGCGCTCCAGGACACCGTGGCGGACCAGCACCGCGAGCGCCTGCGAGGTGACGCCGAGGGCGTCCAGTTCGGGCCGTGTGGGGGCGTGGAAGGCGCTTCCGGCGTCGCGGCCCGCCTCCTCCAGACGGCGCGCCACGGCGGTCAGGGCCTCGGGCAGCGTCTCGTCTCCCGCCCCGAAGACCTTCCCGTCCCGCACCACCAGATCCGGTGGAGGCTGCTCGGGTCCGCCGGGTACCGGCGCCGGGGCGGGGGGCGTGGCGAGGGCAGGGACGAGGTCCGGTGCGGGCAGGCCGAGCCGGTGCGCGGCGGCGGCGAGGGGAAGGCCGGGGTCCGCGGGGCGGGCGCGGCCGTGGGCGTCGACCTCCGCGCGGAGCGCGGCGCGCAGCCGCTCCGCATGGGCCGGATCGAGCAGCCACTCCCCGGCCCGTACGGCGCCGGGCGGGTGCGGCAGGCCGGCGGAGGCGAGTTCACCGGCCCGCACCAGGCCGCGCAGGCCGAGGTGGACGGCGGGGTCCCGGCCGTCGGCGGGCAGGTCCGCCAGGGCGCGTACGCGGGCTGCGGCTGCACCCCGTCGGGTGAGGCGGGGCGGTGCCACGTCGAGCACCCGTGCGCCGGTCAGCCGCCGGCTGCCGGGGTCGCGCAGCAGCAGCCGGTCGCCGATGTGCAGGTCGAGCGGGGTGTGCAGGCGCAGGCGGGCGTACGGGCCGCCGAGCGGCCGCACCCGGGCGCCGGTGAGCGCCGTGCCGCAGTGGACCAGCGGTTCGCCCGGCAGTGCGCGCGCGTCCGCCGCGCCGGGGAGGCCGGGCCCGTCGGCCCCGGACGGGTCCGCCGGGTCGGCGAGCCGGACGTCGACGGTGTCCGTGCGCCGCCACCGACCGGGCGTGACGAGCGCCTGACCGCGGCCCACCACGTCCGCGGAGACGCGGCGCAGGTTGACCGCCACCCGGGCCGGCGCCCGTACGCCGTCCCGCGCGGTGCCGAAGCACTGCAGGCCGCGTACGGTGACCTGCCGTCCCTCCGGGGCGAGTTCGAGGGTGTCGCCGACCGCGAGGGTGCCCGCCGTGAGGGTGCCGGTGACGACCGTTCCCGCGCCGCGCACGGTGAACGCGCGGTCCAGCCAGAGCCGTACGGGCGCGTACGGGTCGGGCACCGGCGCGCCGTCGGCCAGGGCCGCCAGGTGCCGGCGCAGGACGTCCAGGCCGGCGCCGGTCCGGGCGCTGACCGGGACGGCGGGTGCGTCGTGCAGGGTGGTGCCGGCGACGCGCGCGCGGGCGTCGGCGGCCACGGGTGCGGGGTCGGCCAGGTCGGCGCGGGTGACCACGACGATCCCGGCGCGGATGCCGAACGCGTCGAGGGCCGCGAGGTGTTCGGCGGACTGCGGCTGCCAGCCCCGGTCCGCGGCGACCGTGAACAGCACGGCCGGTGCGGTGGCGATGCCGGCCAGGGTGTTGGCGAGGAAACGCCGGTGGCCCGGCACGTCCACGAAGCCGACGGCACCCCCGTCGGGGAGCCCGGTCGCGGCGAAGCCGAGGTCGACGGTCAGGCCGCGCCGCTTCTCCTCGGCCAGCCGGTCGGGGTCGGTGCCGGTGAGGGCGCGGACCAGGGTGGACTTGCCGTGATCCACGTGCCCGGCGGTCGCCACGACGTACACGGTCAGCCCTGCCCGTCGTCGGTGTCGGGGACGGTGGCCGTACGCGGGGTCCGCGCCGCGGCGGCACGTACGGCGCCGGCGAGCCGCTCGTCGTCCCCGGCCGGGACGGTGCGCAGGTCGAGCAGCAGCCGGCCGGCGTGCACCCGTCCGACGACGGCGGGCCGGCCGTGGCGCAGCGGGGCGGCGAGGGCGCGGGCGACGGCGACGGCCGCGCCGGGCAGTTCCACCTCGGGTGCTCCACCGCCGCCCACCCGGGCCTGGGACGGGACGGCCTCGGCGGGCACGCCGGCTGCACACAGGCAGGCCGCCAGCGCCTCGGCGCGGGCGACGAGCGCGGACCCGGCCAGGCCGAGCGCGGCCGGCACCGGCGGTTCCGGTCCGCGCAGGGTGGCCTCCAGCGCGGCGAGGGTGAGCTTGTCGACGCGCAGGGCGCGCGCCAGCGGGTGGCGGCGCAGCCGGGCGACGAGGTCGGCGTCGCCGAGCAGCAGCCCGGCCTGCGGACCGCCGAGCAGTTTGTCCGCGCTCGCGGTGACCAGCGCGGCGCCGTCCGCGAGGGCGCCTGCGGCGTCCGGCTCGCGGGGCAGCGCCGGGTGCGGGCGCAGCAGTCCGGAGCCGATGTCGTACACCACGGGCACGTCGAGCGTGGCGAGTTCGCGTACCGGGGTGTCGGCGACGAAGCCGACGGTGGCGAAGTTGGAGGGATGCACCTTGAGGACGAAGCCGGTGTCGGGGCCGACGGCGGCGGCGTAGTCGGCGCGGTGGGTGCGGTTCGTGGTGCCGACCTCGCGGAGCCGGGCGCCGGTGGAGGCGAGCAGCTCGGGGAGTCGGAAGCCGTCGCCGATCTCCACCATTTCGCCGCGGCTGACGACGATCTCGCGGCCCCGGGCGAGGGCCGTGGCGGCGAGGACGAGGGCTGCGGCGTTGTTGTTGACCACGTGTACGCCGCCGGCGGCGGGTACCGCTTCGGCGAGCGCGGCGAGCGCACCCGTACCGCGCGGGCCGCGGCGGCCGGTCGCCAGGTCGAGCTCCACGTCGGTGCACCCGGCTGCGGAGTCCACGGCCGCCCGCGCGGCGGCGGACAGCGGTGCCCGGCCCAGGTTGGTGTGCACGAGGACGCCGGTGGCGTTGAGCACCGCGTGCAGGCTCGCCGCGGTGGGCGGCAGTGCCGCCACGGCGGCGTCGGCGGCCCGCTCCGGGGGCAGTTCGCCGTCCCGCACCCGCTCCAGCGTGCGGGTCACCACGCCGCGGACCAGGTCGCGGCCCAGTTCCCGGGCGGCCGCGGCCAGCCGCGCGTCGCCGAGCACCGCGTCGGTCCGCGGCACCCGGCTCCTGCGGTCCCGGTCCATCGGCTGCTCCCCCACGGCGTACGAAGTTCCCGGCGATTGTCCCACCCCCGGCGGCGGGGGCCGGGAGCGCGGACGAGCGGCGCCGGCCGTAGCGGGTACCGCGGTGCGCGAGCCCGGCGCGGGTCCTTACCATCCATTGCGCACCGTACGTCGCCGCACACAGGGGAGCACGTGAGCACGCAGACCGAAACCCATGAGTTCCAGGCGGAGGCCCGCCAACTGCTGCGCCTGATGGTCCACTCGATCTACTCGAACAAGGACATCTTCCTCCGGGAGCTCGTCTCCAACGCCTCCGACGCCCTGGACAAGATCCGCCGGGCGAAGCTTGTCGACTCCGGCCTGCGGGCCGACGTCGAGGACCTGCACATCCGGATCGAGGCGGACCCCGGGCAGCGCATGCTGACCGTCCGCGACAACGGCATCGGGATGTCCCGGGACGACGTCGTGGACCTCATCGGCACCGTCGCGAAGTCGGGGACGGCCGAACTGCTGGAGCAGCTGAGGTCCGCGGAGGACGCCGAGGGGTCCCGGGAGCTGATCGGCCAGTTCGGCGTCGGCTTCTACGCCACCTTCATGGTGGCCGACCGGGTCACCCTGGTCACACGCCGGGCGGGCGAGGACACCGGTACCCGGTGGGAGTCCGACGGCGACGGCACGTACACCGTGGAGCCCGTGCAGGACGCCCCGCAGGGGACCGCGGTCACCGTGCACCTGAAGCCGAAGGACGAGGAGGACAGCCTCTTCGACTACACCGCCGAGTGGAAGATCCGGGAGATCGTCAAGCGGTACTCCGACTTCATCGCCTGGCCGATCCGGATGGAGGTCGAGCGGAGGGGCGACGGCGGAGACGGGGACGGCGCAGGGGACGACGACGGGCCGCAGCGTGAACTCGCCACGCTGAACTCCATGAAGGCGCTGTGGTCCCGGCCGCGCTCGGAGGTCGCGGAGGAGGAGTACAAGGAGTTCTACCGGCACGTCAGCCACGACTGGAACGACCCGCTGGAGACCGTCTCCCTGCGCGCGGAGGGAGCGTTCGAGTACGAGGCGCTGCTGTTCCTCCCCTCCCACGCACCGCTCGACCTGTACACCCGGGACAGCCGGTCCGGGGTGCAGCTGTACGTCAAGCGCGTGTTCATCATGGACGACTGCCAGGAGCTGATGCCCGAGTACCTGCGGTTCGTCAAGGGCGTGGTGGACGCCCAGGACCTGTCGCTGAACATCTCCCGTGAGCTGCTCCAGCAGGACCGGCAGATCCACCTGATGCGCCGTCGCCTGGTGAAGAAGGTGCTCTCGACGGTCAAGGGGATGATGAGCTCCGACCCGGACCGGTACCGCACCTTCTGGCGGGAGTTCGGCGCCGCCGTGAAGGAGGGTCTGCTCAGCGACACCGACAACCGGCGCACGCTCCTCGACATCGCCTCCTTCGCCTCGACCCACGACCCGGAGGAGCAGACCACGCTGGCCGCGTACGTGGAGCGGATGAAGGAGGGGCAGGAGGAGATCTACTTCATGACCGGTTCCTCCCGGTCGCAGATCGAGAACTCGCCCCACATGGAGGCGTTCCACGCCAAGGGCTACGAGGTGCTGCTGCTGACCGACGCGGTGGACGAGATGTGGGTCGAGGCGGTCGCGGACTACGACGGGAAGCGACTGCAGTCCATCGCCAAGGGCCAGGTGGACCTCGACGACGCGGCGGCCGAGGAGGACGAGAAGCAGGAGGACGACCAGCGCCGGGAGGAGTTCGCCCCGCTGCTGTCCTGGCTCGGGGAGTCGCTCGGCGAGCAGGTGAAGGAGGTCCGGCTCTCCACGCGGCTCACCTCGTCGGCGGCGTGCCTGGTCAACGACGCGCACGACATGACGCCGGCGATGGAGCGGATGTACCGGGCCATGGGCCACGCCGCGCCCTCGGCCAAGCGGATCCTCGAGATCAACCCGGACCACCGGCTGGTGACCGGGCTGCGGGAGGCTCACCGGAAGGAGCCGTCCGACGCGGTGCTGACGGAGACCGCCGAGCTGCTGTACGGCACCGCGCTCCTCGCGGAGGGTGGTGAGCTGGACGACCCGGCCCGCTTCGCCCGCCTCGTCTCGGAGCGCCTGGCCGGCACGTTGTAGACCGCCGGTGCGGACGGGCCGGGTCGCCCGGGAGGCGACCCGGCCCGTCCCGCCGACCGGCACGGAAATGCGTGGCGGAAAAAGCAGAGAAACCCCTGGAATTTCCGCGCGCCATATTGCGCGAGTCGCCGGAATGTGCCTCTCGGAGTACCCGGCCGAAACCCGTTATGCCCGTTTTACGACATCGGCCCCGTGGAATCCCGGAAGCGTTCCGGAATCATCCGGACTAAACCCCTCCGCATGCTCCGGGTGACACGCGGACGGCGCCGCGTTCTCTGCGCACGGCATCCCGCGGAGTCCGGCTTTCCGCACGCCGCGGAATCGATGCGCACACGAGGGTGATCGTCCCGGCGGAGCCTTGGCGGGAGCGGGGATTCGGCCTGGATCGAACAACCCGGGCAGCGCGACGACGGGCCTCCTCGGCGACGCGCCTTTCCCGCATGCGCGCGGTGCAGAATTTCCCCCGGCAGGGCTGTCGAATCCGCATTTCTCTGCTATTCCTATAGGGTCCCTCACCCCCACCATTCGGAGACGACACCTTCCATGCGTTTACTCAGAGTACTCGTCGCCGCCGTCATGGCGCTCGCCGCCACGATGACGGTCGCCGGAACGGCTCAGGCGGCAGACGAAACGGCACTCGCCGGCAAGTACGTGGCGCTCGGTGACAGCTATGCGGTCGCTCCCGGCACCTGGACCTACGACGACCCGGACGACCCGTGTCGCCGTGGTCCGCTGACGTACCCCCGGCTCTGGGCCGCCGCCCACCCGTCGGTCGACTTCGTGGAGGCCTCCTGCTCGGGAGCCACCACGGCGGACATCCTCAACACCCAGGTCGGTTCGCTCACCGCGGACACCACGCTGGTCACCCTGCAGGTGGGCGGTAACGACGTCGGCTTCGTCGAGGTGCTGACCAACTGCATCCTCACCATCGACGACCAGGACTGCCTCGACGGGGTCGCCCTCGCGAAGCAGGCCGCCAACGGCGTACTCTCCCCTGCACTCCAGCAGACCTACGCCGCCGTCCGTGCGAAGGCTCCCAACGCCCAGGTGATCGTGGTCGGTTACCCCCGGCTCTACACCATCGGGGGCAACTGCGGCATCCTCGGGCTCAGCGACCGTGAGCGTACGGCGCTGAACTCGGCCGCGGACACCCTCGCCGGGATCATGTCGTCGCGGGCCGCCGAGGCCGGTTTCACCTTCCTCGACGCCCGTCCGATCTTCGACCCGCACACCCTGTGCTCCGGCAACTCGGAGTGGGTCACGAGCCTGGAGTGGGAGAAGCTGAACGAGTCGTACCACCCCAACACCGCGGGCCACCGGGACGGCTACCTGCCGGCCATCACCAACATCACCGGCTGACCACCGGTCGATGAACCCGCCGCGGGGGCGTCCTCCACTGGAGGGCGCCCCCGCTTCGTGCGTCGCCCGGCGGCGCTGACACTCCGCGCCGCCGGACCGCGTTCACACCTGGACCGGGCCGTGCGCGACGCCTTCTTCCTCGTCCGCCGCGTCGTCCGCACCGCTCTCCTCCTCGCCCACCAGGAGCTGGGAGGCGGCCAGTTCGCGGTACAGCGCGTCGGACTCGACCAGAGCCCCGTGGCCGCCGAGCGCCCGCACCCGGCCGTGCTCCATCACCACGATCTGGTCCGCCTCGGTGACGGTGGACAGCCGGTGGGCGATGAGCAGCACCGTGCAGCGCAGGGAGGCCTGGTCGACGGCTTCGCGCAGCGCGTGCTCGTTCCGTGCGTCGAGCTGGGCGGTGGCCTCGTCGAGCAGCAGCACTTCGGGTTTGCGCAACAGGGCCCGGGCGATGGCGAGTCGCTGGCGCTCGCCGCCGGAGAGCGTGACCCCGCGGTTGCCGACCGCCGTCCGCAGACCGTCGGGGAGCCGTTCGACCAGCGTGTCCAGCCGGGTCACGCGCAGCGCCTCCGCGATGTCCGCGGCGGACGCCCCGGTCGCGGCGTACCGCAGGTTGTCCTCCAGGGTGCCCGCCATCACGGGTGCGTCCTGCTCGACGTACGCGATCCGGCGGCGCACCTCGGCCCGGGGCAGGGTGGCGATGTCCACGCCGTCGATGAGGATGCGGCCGGACGACGGCTCGTGGAACCGCTGCAGCAGCGCGAACATCGTCGTCTTGCCCGCTCCGGACAGCCCGACCAGCGCGGTCTGGGTTCCGCCGGTGACGGTGTAGGAGACGTCGCGCAGCGCGGGCCCCCGGCCGGGGTAGGAGAACCCGACGTTCTCGAAGGCGACGGCCGGGGGCACGGCCGGGCGGGGCGGCGCGGAAGCCGGCGGGGCGTCCACGTCCTCCTCGATCGGCATCCGCTTGACCTCCTCGATACGGCCGACGGCGCCGAGTCCCTGCTGCAGCATTCCGAGCCCGGCCACCAACGACCCGATGGGGCTGGCCAGGTAGAAGACGTAGAGCAGGAAGGCGATCAGGGCGGGCGCGCCGAGTTCGCCGGCGGCGACGAGCGCTCCGCCGACGCCCAGCACCGCGAGGAAGGCGGCCTGCAGGGAGACGCCGGACAGGATCTTCACCCATGCCGCGTAGCGGGCCCCCACCAGACCGGCCTGGTACGCGCCCTCGATCGCCCGTCCGGCGTCCTCGGTCTCGCGTCCCTCGGCTCCGTTGGCCTTCACCGTGCGCGCGGCGCCGAGCGTCCGCTCCAGGGAGGCGCTCACCGCGCCGATCGACTCCTGTGCGCGGGTCACGGCCTGCCGGATGCGGGGCAGCAGGTACGTCATCACCAGGGCGACCGACAGCAGGACGCCCACGGTGACCCCGAGGAGTCCCAGGTGGACCACGCCCATCAGGACGGCCGCGCCGGCGATGGTGAGCACGCCGTTGGCGACCATCACCAGCCCTTCGGTGGCGGCGTTCTGCAGCAGGGTGCTGTCGGAGGTGACCCGGGCGATGAGGTCACCGGTGGGGCGGCTGTCCAGTTCGGGGACGCGCAGCCGCACCAGCCGGAACACCGTGTCGCGGCGCACCTGGCGCACCACCCGCTCGGAGGTCCGCTGCTGCCACCACGACTGCATGCCGGTCAGCGCGGCGCCGATCACCACCAGCGCACCCAGCAGCAGCACCGCGTTCGTCACGTCGCCGCCGTCGCCCAGCACCTCCAGCACGTGCTGCGCCACCAGCGGCTGCACCAGGCCGGAAGCGCTGGCCGCCAGCACCAGCAGCAGCGTGGCGAACAGGACGGCGCGGTGCGGGCGGGCGTAGCTCAGCAGGGTGCGCAGGGGCGCCCGTTCCTGGGGAGGCGGCGCCTTCTGCGGAGCGGCTCCCTCGGGAGCGGCCCCGTCCGGGGCGGGCGCGTCCGGGGCGGCCGCGGGGGTGGTCGCGGGGGTCTGGGATGTCGTCGTCATGGAGAGGTCCTGGAGTCCGTCGCGGCGCACCGGGCCGGTCAGCCCGGTGCGGTTACGTGGGAGGGCCGTTCCGCGGCCCGTTCGAGGTGATCCGCGGCGGCCACCGCGCCGCCCGCCGCGCGCAGCCGGGCCCCGATGGCCTCGGCCGCCGCCCGGTGTCCGGCCCCGGGGTCGAGCACGGTGGCGATCGCCGCGCCCAGCCGGTCGGCGCGCACCCTGTTGAAGCGCACCCGGACTCCGGCCCCGGCGTCGACCACCTGCCCCGCCACGATGGGCTGGTCGTCCCGGATCGGAGCGACGACCAGCGGCACCCCGTGCCACAGCGACTCGCAGACGGTGTTGTGCCCGCCGTGGCACACCACGGCGTCCACCTTCTCCAGGAGTTCGAGCTGCGGTACGTGCGCGCGCTTCACCATGCCCGGCGGGACGTCGCCGAGGTGCCCGCCCGGGTCGACGACCACGCCCTGCACCCGGTCGCCGAGCGCGTCCAGCGCGGCGACCGCTTCGGTCAGGAAGGGGCCTCCCGCATCCGTGTTGGCGGTCCCGAGGGAGACCAGCACCGTGCTCCGGTCCGGGTCCAGGGCCTCCCAGGGGAAGTCCGACTCCCCGGCGCGCGGGGCGATCGCCGGCCCCACCAGGTGCACCCTGTCGTGCGGGAGCGGCGCGTCGCCCAGCAGGTCCCGGCCGGTGAAGGCGAGGACGCCGTGCGGCGAGAACCGGGGGTCCCCGGTCGCCCGGGGATCCCCGATCCGCGACCGCAGTTCCGTCAGCAGCCCCTGGAGCCAGGCGCCCACCTTCGGCAGACCGTCCAGCGGTTCGGCCAGTTCGGCGGAGGTGGTGGCCGAGGAGAGATGCACGACTCCGCGCCGTTCGGCGACCAGGGCGCCCGCCACCGCGTGCTGGTCGGTGATCACCACGTCGGGGCGGAACGCCTCGATCGCCGCGTCGACGCCCGGGGCCATCAGGTCGGCCAGCGGCAGGAAGAACTCCTCCCACAGGAACCGGAAGGCGGCCGGCCCGGTCAGCTTCGGGGGCCGGCTCAGCCCCCCGTCCGGCATGGCGCAGTCGAACACCTCGGCGGCGGGTCCGGCGAGCCGGCGGATCTGGTCCCCGTAGCCCGCCCAGGCGACCTCGTGTCCGCGCCGAGCCAGTTCGTCCGCCACCCCGACCAGGGGGTTGACGTGCCCGACGAGCGGCGGCACCACGCAGAGGAACCGGCTCACCGCACCGCCCCGGTCAGTGCGTGGTGTTCGCGCACCCAGTCCAGCACCAGCTTCCGGGTCTCCTCCGTCCGTTCCACCAGTACGGAGTGGCCCTGGTCGGGAAGGACCACGGTGCGGCAGCGCTCCACCAGCGCCTCCAGCCACGGCACCTGGCGGTTGAGCCCGGAGCCGTCGCCGAAGATGGCCAGCAGCGGAGCGGTGAGGGCGCCCAGGTCGTCGTCGATGACGCTGCCGGAGGCCACGTCCTCGGCGAGCGTGGTGCGCTGCAGGATGCGCCCGGCTCCCCGGGAGAGCCTGGCGGTGTGGGCGCCGTACCGGTCGGAGATCCAGCCGATGACCTCGTCGCGGCCCAACTGCTCCTTGGCGTCGGCGAGTCCGCCCTTCATGTGTCCGGTCCAGCGCTCGACCGGCGGCTCCGCCTCGATCATGGTGACCGTGGCCACGCGGTCCGGGTGCCAGGCGTCCAGTGCCGAAGCGATCGTGCCGCCGAAGGAGTTGCCCACGACGTGCACCCGCCGCGTCTCGCCCAGCGCGTCCAGCAGGGCGACCAGGTCGTCGACGAAGTCCTCCAGCCGGTATCCGGTCGCGGGCCGGTCGCTGCGGCCGTGACCACGCAGGTCGTACATGATCACGTCGACCCCGGCCTGGGCGAACGCCGGGCCGAGGGTGAAGTAGTAGCTGGCCAGGCTGTCGGTGAGCAGCCCGTGCACGAACACCACGACGGGCGGTTCGCCGGTGTCGTCCGGGCTCCGCTCGGCGTGCAGCCGCTGCACGTGGGTGGTGATCGTCGAGGTCGCGAGCTTGGTCATGTCTCAGCTCTCCGTCGCCCGGAGCGAGCTGACGATGTAGTCGACGAGCTGGCCCACCCTGAGGGCGATGATCTCGTCCAGCTCGAGGTCGGCGATGAACTCCGCGAAGTTGACCCGGTCCCCGTAGTGCTCGCGCAGCGAGCCGGACAGGGACACCAGGTCGATGCTCTCCATCTCGAGATCGTCGTGGAACGTGGTGTCCCGGCCGATCTCGGCGTCCTCCAGCCCGTACTCCTCGAGCATGACGCGCAGCATTCCGGTGAGGTCCGCCAGCACCGCGTCGGAGTCGGCCGCCAGGGCGGCCCTCCCCCGCTCCTGAGTGGTGGTGGCCCCGCTGGTCTCAGTGGTCAACGTGCTCTCCTGTCCTCTCGTCACTGGTCGTCCACGCGAGCACGTATCTGCGCTCGGGCAGCGTGGACGGGTTGGCGGTCAGCCGGACGGACACGTCGTACGTCGTGCCGTCGACCGCCACGCGGACCTGGTCGGGGTCCGCGGCGACCACCCGGAAGGCGGCGGGCCGGCCGGCCAGGCCCGTGCCGCGTGCCTTCGCGACGGCCTCCTTGGCCGCCCAGAACCGGGTGAACCAGACGGGCTCGTCGTCGTCCCCCGACGACACGAGCGTGTCGAGCAGCTCCCGTTCCCCGGGGCCGCAGGCGGCCTCGACGGTGGCGCGGGGCCGTTCGGTGATCTCCTCCACGTCCACGCCGCAGGGCCCGCGCCGGGCGAGGGCGACCCCCACCTCCGCGCGGTGGGCCAGCGACACGGTCAGCTCGCCCAGCGTGCGGCCGTGGACGCCGGTGGCCAGCGGCCGTCCCGAGGCGTCGTTGTGCAGGGCGATCTCGGCGGGATAGACCTCGCCCTCGCCCTCCCGCCACAGCAGTCCGCGTACCGCGTCCTTGGCCGCGATCCGGCCGAGCAGCCACTGGCGCCGGCGGATCGGGGGCAGCTCCTCGTAGCGGGCTCGCTCGGCGCTGCCCAGCATGTTGTGCATGATCAGTTCCCGGGTCGCCAGGTCGGGCCAGCGCTCGTGCACCACCGCCGGGCCGTCCGGCTCCAGCGTGGAGAGCGTGTTCTCGCCGGGGAAGCGGTCCACCGCACGGATGCCGGGGTCGGTGTCGAACCGGCGGTCGGCCCAGCCGGTGAACTCGGCCCAGACCCGGCCGTCCCGGGCGAGCTGCATGTCCGCCACCAGTGCCCGCTCGGTGAGTTCGGTGATCCGCACGTGGCAGGTGAGCCGTTCGCCCCCGCGCGGCTCCGGACCGTGGAAGCGGATGTGCTCCATCCGCACCGGGAACACGGTGGTGCGCTCGGTGAGGGAGGCCATGATCCAGTAGCCCAGCAGCTGGCCGATGTTGTCCATCAGCGCGCCCGGGGCCGCGGGTGCGGTGAGCACGCCGCGCACGTGCCGCTCCCCGATGGCGGTCAGCTCGCTCACGCCCTGGAACCGGGGGCCGTGGAACATCCAGCGTTCGCTGTAGAGCTGTTCGGCCGCCATCTCCGGTTTCCGCTCCGCCGCCGGGTCGACCGGCCACGGCCGGGGCGGCTGCGGGTAGGCGGGCGCGAGTTCGACCACGGCCCTGGCCGAGCCGTCCAGGGAGACCTCCACCCGGTCCGGCGCGGGCCGGCGCACCGTCACCGGCACGTCGACGGCGGGGAGGGCCTCGATCCACTTCATCAGCCGCACGTCGTGCACGGCGACCGCGCGCATCCCCGGCACCGCACGCTCGGCGATCTCCATCATGTGGGTGATCACCGTGGTCGCGGGGACGATGGGCCAGCGGTCCACGTCGTCCGGCCAGCCGGGCCGCTGCCGGAAGAAGCAGTGGTCCAGCAGGTACGGCATGGTCCGCACGTCGACGCGCAGCACCTCGGGCACCGGCGCCCTCTGCGCGGGGGCGGGGGCGGGGGCCGTCGGCGCCGTCGGCCGAGGCCGCGGCGCGGCAGCCCGCGGCACGGCGGGCCGGGCGGCGGTCGGCCCGCGCCACGCCCCCTCGGCGCCGATCAGCTCCGTCGCGACCGCCGCCGTGTCGTGCAGCAGCGCGGCCAGTTCGGAGGCCGCCGGGAACCGGTCGCTCGCCTGCTCCAGCCGGGCCAGCGCGCCGTTGTGCTCCGCCGGGCCGGCCGACGCCGCGGGGCGCAGCGCCCGGCGTACCTGGGGCGGCAGGGAGACCAGCGCGCCCCCGAGGTCCAGTCGGACTCCGGGCCGCTCCGGCGGTGCGCCGGCGGGTGCGGACGCCGTGCTCCGGGTGGGCGCGGCAGCCGCTCCGGGGCCGGAGGCCGCCGCCCGGTCGAGCAGCGGCACGGCGTCCGGGGTGCCGCCGTCCACCCAGAGTGCGGTGACGACGCGGCGCAGTTGGGCCAGGCTGTCGCGCGATCCGGCGTGGGCCGAGACCGTGAGGTGGTCGCGTCCGGCCAGGATGTCGTCGATCAGGGAGCCGAGTTGCCCGGCGCCCAGCTGCACGAAGGCACGGAACCCCGCGTCGTGCAGAGCCAGCACGGTCAGCCGGAAACGCACCGGCTCCAGCAGGTGGCGGACGAACAGCGCGCGGACCGCGTCGGGCTCGGTGGGGAAGGGCGCGGCGGTCGTCGCCGACCAGACCTCGGTGGTCTGCGGGTGCAGGGTGTAGGTCTCCGCGGCACGCCGGATCGGCTCCAGGTACGGCTCCAGCATCGGGGTGTGGAAACCCGACCGGAACGGCAGCACCTGCCCGATGACGCCGTCCGCCCGCAGCCGCAGCACCAGGGCCTCGACCTCTTCCTCGGGGCCGCAGACCATCGACTGGTTCGGAGTGTTGTCGTGCGACAGCACCACGTCGGTGCGGTCGCCCAGCTCCTCCAGCACCCGCTGCGCGGGCAGCCCCAGCACGGCGAAGACCGCGCCCGGCACCTGGAGTGCGTCCGGGTCGAAGCCCGCGAGGAAACGGTCGACCTCGTCGGCGGCGTGGATGCCGCCGCACGCCATGGCCGTCCACTCGCCGACGCTGTGCCCGGCGACCGCGTCCGGCACGACGTCCAGCCGGCGCAGCGCCGTGTCCAGCATCCGGCCGAGCTGGAACACCGCCGTGCCGTGGCGGCCCACGTCGCCGACGCGGGCGTCCTCGCCCGGCGACCAGGGCAGGGCGAACCACTGGGCCAGTTCGGCGACCCGGGGGGTGAACTCGGCCTCCAGGCCGGGGAAGACGAACGCGGTACGTCCGCCCGCCGGACCCAGCAGCGGCTGCGGGCTGAACCAGACGTCGCTGCGCCCGCGCCACGCCCGGCCCTTGGCCACGGCCTTGCGGGCCAGGGCGAGCCGCCGCTCGGTGGGGTCGACGATGCCCAGCCGGACCGGCTCGGCCACGGGGTCGCGTTCGTCCAGGGAGGCGGTGAGGACGGCGGAGTCGTCGGCGTCGAGCAGCGCCGCGAGCGAGGCCGGGTCCGGCGCGGCGAGCCGCAGCACCCGCTCCGGTTCGCTCACCTCGACGCGGGGCGTGTCCCCGCCGGGCACGGTGCGCGCCTGCGCGGCGGACGCCCCCGGGGCCGCGACGGTCGCCGTGGGCGCGGATGCGGCGGGAGCACCGGCGGGCTGCTCCAGCACCACGTGGGCGTTGATGCCGCCGAAGCCGAAGGCGTTCACCCCGGCACGGCGCGGTGTCCCCGAGTGCGGCGCCTCCCACGGCCGGGCCTGCGCCAGCGGCGCGAACCGGGTCTGGGCGAGTGCCGGGTGGGGGTCCTCGCAGTGCAGTGTGGGCGGGAGCACGCCGTGGTGCAGCGCCAGGGCCGCCTTGATCAGTCCGGCGATGCCGGCGGCCGGCATGGTGTGGCCGATCATCGACTTGACCGAGCCGATGGCCGCCGGCGCGTGGTCGCCGGCGGGTCCGAACACCTCGGCGATGGTGGCCAGTTCGGCCTTGTCGCCGGCCGGGGTGGCGGTGCCGTGCGCCTCCAGCAGCCCGACGGAGTCCGCCGCCCGAGGGTCCAGTCCCGCGGCGTCCCACGCCTGGCGCACCGCGCGTACCTGGCCGCCGGGGTCGGGGTTGAGGAGGCTCGCCGACCGGCCGTCGCTCGCCACGCCCGTACCGGACACCACCGCGTACACGCGGTCGCCGTCGCGTTCCGCGTCGGCCAGCCGCTTGAGGACGACGATCCCGGTGCCCTCGCCGATGAGCACGCCGTCCGCGCCGCGGTGCAGCGGCCGGATGCGCTGGCTCGGCGACAGCGCGCCCAGCTGGCTGAACACGCTCCACAGCGTGATGTCGTGGCAGTGGTGCACGCCGCCGGCCAGCATCACGTCGCACCGGCCGGCGTCGAGCTCGCGCACCGCCTGGTCGACCGCCACCAGCGAGGAGGCGCACGCCGCATCGACGGTGTAGGCGGGGCCGCGCAGGTCCAGCCGGTTGGCCACCCGGGAGGCCGCCAGGTTGGGCACCAGGCCGATGGCCGACTCCGGCTGCTCGGGGCCGAGTTGCTCGGCGAAGGCGGCGCGGACCTGCTCCACCCGGTCGTCGTCCAGCTCCGGAACGAGTTCGCGGAGGGTGCGCGCCACCTGGTGGGCGGTGCGCACCCGCTGGTCGAGCCGTACCAGGCCCGGGGTCAGGTAGCCGCCGCGGCCGAGCACCACACCAACCCGCTGCCGGTCCGCGGGCAGCACCACCTCGCCCCCCGCGTCCACCAGCGACCGGTGGGCCACCTGGAGGGCGAGCAGCTGGTCCGGCTCGGTGCCCGGCACCGACGCGGGCATGATCCCGAAGCGGGCCGCGTCGAACTCGGCGTCCTGGTCGACGAACCCGCCCCGCCGGCAGTACACGCGGTCCGCACGGCGCGGGCCGTCCGGAGCGTAGTACTCCGGATCCCAGCGGGCGGCCGGTACGTCCGTGACGGAGTCGACCCCGCCGACGATGTTCCGCCAGTACGCGTCGAGGCCGGAGGCGCCCGGGAAGAGCGCCGACATGCCGACGATCGCAACGGGGGTGCGCGAGGACACCGGCGTCACCATCCGGACGCGGTGTAGACCACCGCGTGCGCCGACGGGGCGCCGTAGGCGAGTTCGCGCAGCAGGCTGAGCGGCCCTTCTTCGGGGTCGATCAGCTTGATGCCGCGGGAGACGTAGGAGCGCATCAGTTCCGGGGTCACCATCCCGCCGTTGGTCTCGGCGGCGGCCCACGGCCCCCAGTGCACGGTCAGTCCCCGCCGGTCCGGGGTGGACCAGCGGCGTCCCAGCTCCTCCAGGGCGTCGTTGGCGGCCGCGTAGTCGCTCTGGCCGCGGTTGCCCAGTGCCCCGGCGATCGAGCCGAAGAGCACCGCGTACCGCGGGCCGCCGGGCAGCGCGCCGACCGCGTCGAGCAGGACCCGTGCGCCGTCCACCTTGGTGGAGAACACCCGGTGGAACGACTCGGGCGACTTCTCCGCGATCAGCTTGTCCTCGATGACCCCGGCCGCGTAGACGACGCAGTCGAGGCGGCCGTACTCGGCGTGCACGTCCTTCACCGTGGCCCGGACGGCCTCCTCGTCCAGCACGTCCACCGCGTGGTAGCGCACGGTGCTGCCGAGGGCCCGCAGGTCGGCGACGGTGCCGCGGACCTCGCGCGCCGCCAGTACGGCGCCCGTGGCACGTTCCACCTCGGCGGGCGAGGTCATCCCCGAGGCGATGAACGCGGACCGCAGCGCGTCCCGGTCGGGTGCCGAGGCGGTCCCGGGCTCCTCCTGCTCCGCGGGCACGGGGGTGCGGCCCATCAGCTCGATGCGGCAGCCGGCGGTGGCGGCCAGCGTCCGGGCGAAGCGGGCCGTGATCCCGCGTGCTCCGCCGACCAGCAGCACGACGGAGTCGCGGTCGAGCCCGGCGGCGGCCGCCTCGGCGGCGCCGTCCCCCGCAGGGCCCGCGCCGGTGGCGCCGAGAGTGCCCAGGTCGGTGGGGGACAGCTGGAGGGTGTGCCGTCCTCCGGCGCGGGAGAGCACCACCGGCTCGCGGTCGGTGGCGGCCAGTTCGGCGGCCACCGCTTCGGCCACCGCCGCGGGTGCGTCGTCCGGTCCGGTCTCCAGCAGGGTCGCGGCGAGGTCCGGGTACTCCCGGGCCACCGAGCGGAAGAAGCCCCGGAGCCCGTCGACCGACCCGGTTTCCCTGCCCGCGACCGCGAGCAGGCGCTGCGGAGTTGCGGCGAGCACCGCCTGGTACAGCCCGAACGCCTCCGGCAGCCGGCCGCCGTCCTCGTCCGTGCCGTGCAGGACGACGACGGTGTCGCCGAGCTGCTCCGGCCGCGCACCGTGCGGGTGCTCCGTGACGTCGGCTCCGGCGTCGCGCAGCCGCGCGGCGACGGCCTCGGCCGTCGTTCCGCCGCCGATCAGGGTGACGGAGCCGCCGTCCAGCGACGCGGGCTGCGGCACGGCGAGTTCCACTTCGGTGAACTCCAGGCGCTGCGGGGGCAGCACGCTGTCGGCCGGGGTCGGCGAGGCCGGCTCGGCGGCCGGAGCGGAGGCGGCGCCGGAGGGGGCGCCGAGGCGGTCCAGCAGCAGGTCCGCAATACCCCGCGCCGTACGCGCCGTACTCAGCTCCTCCACATCCGTCGACGCGTCCGTGGGCAACCCCAGACGAACCGCCAACTCCCCCGCGATCTCCGCCCGCTTGATCGAATCCACACTCAGATCCGCCTCGAGATCCAGCTCAGGATCGATCATGTCCACCGGATAACCCGTACGCTCCCCCACCACAGCCAGCACCGCATCCAGCACCGCCGCCGGCTCCG